>JAHQWH010000096.1 GCA_029856105.1 Promethearchaeia archaeon
ACTTAAAACTAGGGATATGTGGTGAACATGGAGGCGAGCCGAGCTCAATTAAGTTTGCTCATTCGATAGGTTTGGATTATGTATCGTGTTCTCCATTTAGAATTCCTGTCGCAAGAATTGCCGCTGCTCAAGCAGAGATTGAACAAAAGAATAAATAAATTATTTTCTAATATTAGATTAAATTTCTTATTTTACTATTTATATATTCTATTTCTTTTAAAATTAAACTGATAACATAATTTTAAGCAAATGTTCCTTGAACAACCATAACCTTAAGGTTATGGATTCGTAGGTTATACTTTCAACACTACCGGATGGTTCAAGCATCCTCTATCCCCTATCCACTTGGATTTAGGGACTCCTTTTTGTAGAATGTTTATTGAAGCGTTCACATCGGCGTTTAGAACAACTCCACAATCTTTACAAATGTATAGTCCACGATACTTGCGATTTGACTTGCTTACGACTCCACACGAAGAGCACGTTTGCGAAGTGTACTCTTCGCCGGTTCTAATTACTTGAATTCCGACCATCTCAGATTTATATTCAATTTGTTGAACAAGTTTTAAAAACGGCGCGGAAACAAAGTTCTGGTTGTTTCTTTTCCCTATCGTGATTTTCTGCTTCCACCCTTCGTTATATCCGATAACGATCGTTCCGATATCGTTAGAGATACAGTGATTGACTACTTTTCGGGAAGTCTTGTGAAAGAAATCCCTCATTTTATTGTTTCGCTTTCGATGGAACTTCAAGATGCGTCCCGTGACATCCGTGTTGTTGCACTTTTTCGCCATGGACTTGTATTTTGACAGTTGCTTATTGTAGAATTGATTGATTGACTTTACAACACCGCCCTTGATAATCAATGGCTTGTTTCCAATGTTATCTGATGCAGTTACGATATTGTTAAGTCCTAGATCGATTCCTAAAGCGTTATTCTCGTTCAAATGCAAGTTTTTTGGCTCATAATCGTATATTAACTCAATATTGTATCGATCTCCGAAAGGAACGATGCGAACGCCTTTCACGCTTTTTAACGCGGTTTTTATTTTAGGAAAACCTAAGTTCTCCATCTTTTGCGTGAGTAGTACGTGTCCATCCTTTAGCCTACATTGTAAGGAAGTGAAATAGACTAAATTATGGCCGGTCTTACGCTTGTAACGAGGAATTTTTGGCATTCCCTTAAATTTAGACCGTTCACTTTTCCAAACTTTGATTGCTTTAAAGAAACTCTTGAAATTTCTATCTACTTGTTTTAGGACTTGCTGTGGCGGATGAGATCCGCACGATTCTTGTAGTTTTCTATACGATTCGTGAGTTTTTAGCGATTTCCACAACTCGTTATATCGAATCCAATGACGGTCCTTGAAAAATCGTTGTCGCACGGTATATGTCGCCACATTAAACAGGTTTTTTGAAAGAAAAGTTATCTCATCTAAGAGAGTTGATCGTTTGAATTGAACTTGTTGAACGAGTTGCATTAATTATAACACGGGATATTTCGTATTTAAAGAAAGAGGGGTATACTTTTTACTGATTAAGGCAAAATTCATAACAACCCTAAATAAAGGGACGTGTTTTCTTTTGCGAAAAATGATAAAAAATATATCTTAATGACTGATATAATAATATACAATACAAATTGTAGATGTGAAAATGACCTTAACTATAGATGAGAGAATTTCGTTATTAAAAGAAGTAGGCGAAGAAATAATAAATATAGACGAATTAAGACAATTACTTCAATGGAAGCAAGATAATAACGAAATAATCTACGCATACGATGGTTTTGAACCATCAGGGAATATTCACATAGCCCAAGGTCTTTTAAGGGCGCTAAATGTAAATAAGATAACTAAAGCGGGTGTTAGATTTAAGTTTCTAATTGCAGATTGGCACGCAGCTGCGAACCATAAATTTGGTGGAGATTTAGATGTAATTAAGAAAGTTGGCGATTTTTTCATGGAAGTTTGGAAAGTTTGCAACATGGACCTAAGTAAAGTAGAATTTATTTATGCTTCAGAAATAGTGAAAGATCCTGCTTATTGGGAATTAGTATTAAAGATAGCAATCAATAGTTCTTTAAATAGAGTAAAAAGATGTACCCAAATCATGGGAAGAGAAGATGTCGATACATTAACAGCTTCTCAAATAATGTATCCTTTAATGCAAGCAGCAGATATTTTTTATCTTCCCGGGAATATTTGTCAATTGGGATTAGATCAACGTAAAGTAAATATGTTAGCGAGGGAAGTTGCACCAAAGATAAATAAACCAAAACCAATTTCACTTAGCCACCATATGTTAATGGGATTAGGAAAACCACCCGATACGGATTTGACGGGAATTGATAGAGCTGTAAAACTCAAAATGTCAAAATCAGACCCGGACTCAGCTATTTTTATGTTAGATAATCCCACAGATGTGAAACGTAAAATTAATAAGGCGTATTGCCCTCCAAAAGAAACGGTTGAAAACCCTGTCCTAGAATATTGCAAATATATAATATTTGAGCTCATAGATACGTTTGAAATAGAAAGACCCGATAAGTATGGAGGAAATATAAAATACAAAAGCTACGAAGATATGGCAAACGATTATGCTCAAGGTAAGCTAAACCCCCCCGATCTAAAACCAGCAGTGATAAAATACCTAAATCAACTACTGCTACCTATAAGGGAACACTTTGAGAAAGACGAAAAAGCTAGAGCACTTTATTTATTTGTAGAAAGATTATATATGAAGAAAAATACGAAAAAATAACATGATTAAGCTATTAGCGATTGGCGATTCTCACTTACCACGTAGGGCTAAAAGCGTTCCAGATCAAATTATCAAAAAGTTAGAGCAATTAGTTGAACTTGAAAAATTTGATTACACTTTTTTTACTGGCGATATAGTAAATGCTCCAAAATTCATGAATTTTTTAAACTTAATTACAAAGAGAAATTTGTTTGTTGTAATAGGAAATATGGATTATTACGGGGGGAACCGTGATGCTCCAATTTATCGAAATTTAAATATTTCTATGGGAAACAATAATAATTTAATTATTGGATTAACTCATGGTCACCAAGTATCTCCTAGAGGAGATCGTTCTCAACTTGAGTTGATTGCTATCGAAAAAAGTTTTAACATTTTAATATCTGGACATACGCATAAAGAAGAGATTTTTCTTCAGAAAGATGTATTACTATTAAATCCCGGTAGCGTTACTGGAGCCTGGTCTTTTGTAGCAAGCGGTAATCCTTCGTTTATTACTTTAAATATAATTGAAAAAACGGGGGAGATCGATGTGGTTTTATATCAATACGATATAAGAGCTGGAAATCTTAAGGATTTAAAATCCTATTTTGTTTTTGAAAACAACAAAATTCGACATAAATATTAAAAGAAAATAGATAAAAAAATAATTCGTAGTAATTTTATTTTGGCGCTTTAAGCTTGTCTAACACGAGGACTTTCGGTAGTTTTAACAATATACCAAAATTTCTTTTTCCGTCGCTGCTTTTATCATATCTTAACTTTTTAAATCCGTATTTATTCTTTTTTAGCATCATGTGGAGCGTTGAGTTTTCACCGCTAGAAAAACCCATTAAATCTTCTGGAGTTGCCATTATTTCTAAATCGTACTCTTCCAATTTACCTTTACCAAGGGTGTATTTTCCATTCTCGGCGGTAAGATTAACCCATAAGTAAAAATCCTCTTCAATTTGAAGCCCCATGTTTAACCTTGCTCGAAAGTTATCAAGCACATTTGCGTTCTTTGGATTTCTGCGTTTATCTAAGATTATGCTTTCGATAACGCCCTTAAAAGTAACAAATAAGTTTTCTTTCTCAGATTCTTCCATAACTCTTTACCATTGATCACTTTTTTAAGAAATATTATTAAAATAATCTCTATTGCAATTAATTAATATTTTATGGATCGTAAATAATAATATTAAATATAACTCCAAAAATAAGTATTAGGTGAAAAACTAAATGTGGTTTTTTTATAGTCCAGGTATTATATATGGCGAAGATGCCATAGATTTTCTTGAATTTATTCCTGGCGAAAAAGTTTTTGTTGTAACAGATAAAGTGTTAGAAGAATTAGGTCATTTAAAGATATTAACTGAAAAATTAGATAAATTTGGAAAAAAATATAAAGTTTTTACTGATGTACAACCAGACCCTCACGAAGATGATGTACTATCTGCGAGAAAACAATGTATCGATTACGCCCCAGATTTGGTCATAGCTTTAGGCGGCGGCTCAGTTATGGATACTGCTAAGGTTGTATGGTGTTTAAATGAATTCCCTGAACTTGTTCTTGATGATATCCATCCCTTTAACGGGGAACTGTATAAACTGAGAAATAAGTCAAAATTTGTTGCTATCACTACTACATCTGGGACTGGATCGGAAATTACTAATGCAAGTGTTATCTCTAGGTTTGTTGATGGAATATGGAAAAAACACTTTTTCTTGCATAAGAGTATAATGCCCTCCTTTGCTATAGTTGACCCAATTTTTACAGTAGGAATGCCACCAAAACTGACAGTAGATACCGCTTTTGATGCTTTAACACATTCATTAGAAGGTATTACATCTCTTTGGAAAAATGAGTTTAGTTACGCAATGGCTTTAAAAGCAATTGAATTGATTTTCAAGTATCTACCAATAGTTGCTAAGGATGGTAAAAATATGGAAGCACGAGATTATATGCATCAAGCAGCTACAATGGCAGGATTAGCTTTTGGTAATTCTCAAGCACAACTTGCGCATACTCTTGGGCATTCATGGGGCTCCGTTTTCCATGTTCCTCATGGTAGAGCCGTGGGTATTTTTCTCCCTTATGTATTACAATACAGTTTAAACAACCCAGATGAGGCAGATAAAACTGAAGATTTACTTGGAAAAGTGGCGAAACAGTTAGGGTGGGCAAATTGGGACGAAGACAACAAAAAAGCAGCGGATATTGTCATAAAAAAAGTAAAAGAACTTCAAGAAGAAGTTGGATTTTCTTCTAATTTAAAGGAACTGGGAACTACAAAGGAGGATTATGATAAACATATTGATGTTTTAGTAAATCTATGTTTTGAAGATTCTACAAGCGTTCTTGGTCCAAGATCTGCCAATTCCGAGGAATTTGGGAAACTCTATGAGTATGCGTTTGAAGGAAAGGATGTAGACTTCTAAACATAATTCATTTACTATTTTTTTTAAATCTTTAACATTCTAAACTGATTTTACCTAAATGTTAAACAATAAATATATGCATTTTGATTATATTTTTAGATATTTTGATAATTGATCAATGAATTGCATAACTATCAAAAATAACGCATGACTCTTCCCGAAGAAGAACTGAAATTTCTCGAATATTTAGAAAAATTAATAGGGGAGCCCATTCCCGAAGTACAAGAGCTACAAAGTTATACTTTTGGGTATACTATTAAAGATAACCATGTAGAAGGCCTAAGCTTGTTTTCGTGTAGATTAACAATAATACCCGAAAAAATTACCATACTCACTTATCTAAAAAAGCTATTAGTTAGGGGTAATAAGTTAAAAGTAATACCAGAGGAACTTTGTTTTATTTCAGCTCTCAACACTTTAGATTTAAGCGAAAATAAATTAGTAAAACTACCAAAAGCGATCTATTCTTTAGTTTCGCTAAAAGAATTGCATTCAGAATCGAATCGATTAACAATTTTACCAGAGACGATAAGTTCGTTATCTTCTCTTACATTATTGGACTTAAGTGATAATTCATTAAATGAAATTCCTGAGAGTATAGGATCGTTAAAAAATCTAGAATCTTTAGATCTTAGCCAAAATAAAATTGATGAACTTCCGGATTCTTTTGAGCATCTTAAATCTTTGGAACTGTTATATTTAGGAAAAAATAATTTAACAGCGCTTCCAGAGTCAATAGGTTCTCTAAGTTCTTTAAAAAGGTTAAATTTAAGAAATAACAAATTAAGTAAATTACCTAATGCTATTGGTAATTTATCGTCGTTGTCGTCACTATTCTTAAAAGGAAATAATTTAACGTATGTGCCTGAATCAATAGGTAATTTAAAAAATCTTAAATATTTAGGATTAGCGTCAAATAAACTACCTTTACTTCCTGAAACAATTGGCTCTCTTAAATCGTTAGAAAGCTTAAATATATCTTCTAATTATCTAACGGAACTTCCTGATTCAATGGGTCATCTTAAATCTCTTCTAAGATTAGAGATCTCTAGTAACGAATTAACTCAATTACCGGACATGGATAATTTAAGTTCAATTAAAATATTAAAGTTTGATAGAAACAATCTTAAATTCCTTCATAATTCTATAAGTAATTTAACTACTCTTGAATCGTTGAAAGTTGATCGAAATGAATTAAAAGAGCTTCCCGATTCAATTGGGCAACTAAAATCCTTAAAAGAATTGGATTTATACGATAATAAGCTTACAAAACTTCCAGAATCCATAGGAAATTTATCTTCTCTTGAAGTCTTAGATTTAAGTAAAAACCAATTATCAATTTTACCTGAGTCAATAGGATTATTGTCATCTTTAAGGGAGCTCGATATTTCTACTAATAAATTAACCAATTTAGTATCAACCATCGGTAAATTACCGCTTTTAAAGAATTTAATAGTAGGATTTAACCGATTAGAAACAATTCCAGATGCTATAGGCGCTTTATCTACTTTAGAAACCCTAGATTTAGGGAAAAACACGATAAAAGAAATTCCCGTTTCAATTGGTTCTCTACGATCTCTCAAAAGACTATACTTATACTATAACGACTTAAAAGAAATACCTGCTTCGATTGGTGATCTTGAAAAATTAAAGTATTTATACTTAGGAAACAATAAATTAACAAAAATTCCAGAAACAATTGGAAATCTAAAATCCTTGAAATATTTATTTTTAAGAACAAATTACATAACAGAAATACCAGAATCAATAGATTCCCTTACTTCACTTCGGCATTTAAATATTGAACGTAATAACCTTACTAAATTTCCTCCTTCGTTAGAAAAACTAGAAGATCGTGAAGTGAAAATCCTTAAGTAAAAAAAAATATCAATTTATTTAGGAAAATATATATGAATTCTTATTAATTTTAGATAAGATTATTTAATATTTAAAGAATTAATAATCGTATATAGATTAATATAATTAATCGAAATCCCTACGATTAAAATTAAGAATATTAAACATAAAACTTGAAAGGTGTTATTTAAATGAAAGGTTTTGTTGGAAAACTTTTAGTAGTTAATTTAAGCAGCAAAGAGATTAGTGAAGAATTGATTGACGATTCTATCGGAGAGAAATTTCTCGGAGGTGCTGGATACGCGTGTAGATACTTATACGACAAGATTGACAAAGATACTGACCCAATTTCGCCAGATAATATATTAATGTTTATGACAGGACTTTTTTGTGGGTCTAATGTTCCTACTAGTGGAAGGTTCGTTGTCTGTTCTAAATCTCCTCTAACAGGAATTTGGGGCGAATCCAATTGTGGTGGTTTCTTTGGTCCAGAATTAAGAAAAACAGGTTTCGACGGAATTATTATTAAAGGAGCCTCTGAAAACCCTGTCTATTTAGAAATAAACGAAAGTGGAGCGGAGATTAAAGATGCTTCTAACTTATGGGGGAAGGGAATATTTGATACTTCGAAAATATTAAAGGAAAAATCAGGGTCACAACTAACGCGAGTTGCGTGCATAGGACAAGCTGGCGAAAATCTTGTAAAATTCGCGATTATTGGGTCAGAGGAAAAAGCTGCGGGAAGAACAGGTATGGGTGCCGTAATGGGCTCAAAAAAATTGAAAGCAATAACAGTTAGAGGAGCAAAGAGAAAGTATGAATCTGCTGAACCAGAGGAATTTAAAGAAGCAGTTAAAGCAGCAACCGATAATCTGATGTCTTCGTTTGCGACACAAATGATGGGAAGTCTTGGTACATCTGGAGTTGTTGATATGTACAATGCATCAGGTGAATTACCAATAAAATATTGGACTTTAGGGACATGGGAGGCGGCTTTCAATATTTCAGGAGCTACTGCTTTTGAAAAAGTATTTTCGGGAAGCTTTCCCTGTTTTTCATGCCCTATTGGTTGCGCTAAGAGAGCAGTGATTAAAGAGGGTGAATATAAAACTGATAATGAGATTGAAGCAGCTGAATATGAAACCGTGGCAGGATTTGGTTCTATGCTTTTAAACGATAATCTCGAAGCAATCCAGAAAGCGAATTATTTATGCAACGATTACGGAATAGATACAATTAGCGGCAGTAGTACAATAGCATTTATCTATTATCTATTTAATAGCGGAAAAATAAATTCCGATGATATTAATGGATTAGACCCAAAATGGGGCGAGATTACTCCTGCTCTTGAATTAATTAAAATGATTGCGTTTAGAGATGGCATTGGAGATGTAATGGCTGAAGGTTCAGATAAAGTTGGACAAAAATTTGACATTCCTCAAGATGAGATTGCTACAGTTTATGGTATGGAAATACCATACCATGATTTGCGGAGAATGTTTGGAATGGTTGTTAGTTATGCCTTGGCAACTCCTCGAGGTCCATGCCATACATCATGTGATCCCTATTATGTTCTATTAGGAATACCCCTTGACGACTTTGGAATTAAATCAAATGTAGATTGGTATCAAGATGATGCAGCAATGGCAGAATACTGTGCTCGCATTCAAGATTATCGTGCGATATATAGTTCATTAATAGTGTGTTCGTTTGCTAATCAACCTCCCGCGATGATTCTCGATATGTTAACTAAAGCAGCAGGATTAAACTTAACTATGGAGGACTTTAAAATATTAGGAGAACGTATATACATGGTTAAGAGATTATTTAACTTAAAGATGGGAATATCTCCGGAGGACGATAGATTACCAAAAATTGTATTAAATCCTTTAAATGAAGGAGGTTCAGCAGGAAAAACACCTAATTTTCAGCTATTAAAAGAAACTTATTACGAATATAGAACATTTGATTCTAAAACTGGTTATCCAAAACAAGATAAACTAGAAAAATTAGGACTAGATAATCTTTAAACACTTTTTTTTTATTATTTTCTAATATCCATTCTATTCTACAATTATTATGTTAAAAGTTAACTATTTTTTTTACTCGTCCAATTTCACCACTCCTCAACCGAACCTTAATCCCATGATGGTGGTTAGGTGAATTTGTAAGCACATCTTTGACTATGCCCTCGGTTAACTTACCAGATCGCTGATCTTTCTTTAATACGATTAAAACTCGCATGCCTGACTTGATGTCTGCTCGCTTTGTTCCCTTCAATTTAATTGCTCAAGTTATTTGTAGGTCTTTTTTAGTACGAAAATAGTTCCCTTCATTTTATCTTTTGCCTTTATCTCCTCATTATTGCTAATACTTCAAGAATATTTTATTTTTGTAATATCTTCGAATTTGAATTCCATTTGAAACATTTTTTAGTGGTATGATTCAATAACTTTAAAAAATATATACAAATTATGGATCCTTCAAAAGCCATGAAAATTAAATTATCAGACGAATTACCTCCAAATCCCGTCTTTAAAGAGGATATCCGAAGGGCGCCTAATCGTGGTTATGACTTGAATCGTGACGAGACATTAATTGCGTTAAAAAATGCTTTGCGATATATACCTAAAAAATTACACGAAATTCTAGCACCAGAATTTTTAAATGAGTTAACCGCGAGTGGAAGAATTTACGGTCATCGGTATCGTCCAGAAGGAGAGATTAAGTCTAAACCTGTTGACGAGTACAAGGGTATTTTAGAAGCTCGTGCGATACAATTAATGATCGACAATAATTTAGATTATAATGTAGCTCTTTATCCATATGAACTCGTTACGTATGGCGAAAGTGGACAAGTCTGCCAAAATTGGATGCAGTACCGATTAATCAAAAAATATCTCGAAGTAATAAATGAAGAACAAACCCTTGTGGTTATGTCAGGCCATCCTCTTGGCTTATTTCCCAGCAAAAGAGAAGCTCCGAGAGTGATTATGACGAATGGTTTGATGGTTGGTATGTTTGATACGCCAGAAGAGTTCAAACGAGTTTCAGCTTTAGGTGTGGCAAATTACGGTCAAATGACTGCGGGAGGATGGATGTATATAGGACCTCAAGGGATTGTTCATGGAACTTACATTACGCTGCTAAATGCAGGTCGGCTTTATTTAAAAATACCTAAAAGTGAAGGACTTAAAGGAGTTCTCTATTTAACTTCTGGATTGGGAGGGATGAGTGGAGCTCAAGCGAAAGCAACCGAAATTGCAGGTGGTATAGGTGTTATCGCTGAAGTTGACGATTCTCGAATTAAAACTCGCTATGAGCAAGGATGGGTTAGCAAAGTTTCGAGCAATCTTGAAGAAATTTTTAATTGGGTTGAGGAATATAGAAAAAAGAAAGAACCAATTTCAATTGCATTTCATGGTAATATTGTTGATGTCTGGAAATATGTAATGGATAACAACATTAAAGTGGAGCTTGCATCAGACCAAACTTCTTGTCACGCGCCTTATGAGGGCGGATATACTCCCGTTGGATTAAGTTTCGAGGAAGGTAGGGCGTTATTAAAATCTGATAGAGAGAAATTTGAAAGGTTAGTTGACGAATCTTTAAGGGAACAATATAACCTTATCAAAATGATGGTCAGTAAAGGTACTATATTCTGGGACTATGGAAATTCGTTTCTAAAAGCAATTTACGACGCTGGAGCTCATGATATTGCAATTAATGGCGATCCAAAAAATGGTTTCATATTTCCCTCTTATGTAGAACATATTATGGGTCCAATATGTTTTGATTATGGATATGGACCTTTCCGATGGGTGTGCTTAAGCTTAAAACATTCAGATTTAATAAAAACCGATCAAGTTGCAATTTCTTCTATCGATCCTAATCGGAGCTCACAAGATAGAGATAACTGGCATTGGATAAAGAATGCCGAAAAGAACAACTTAGTAGTTGGTTCTCAAGCTCGTATATTATATGCCGATATGGAAACTCGAGTAAAGATTGCTTTAAAATTCAACGAAATGGTTAAAAATAGAGATATTGGAGCGATTATGTTAGGACGGGACCATCACGATGTTTCTGGGACCGATAGTCCCTTTAGAGAGACATCAAATATAAAAGATGGCAGTAATGTTATGTCTGACATGGCTCATCACAGTTGGGCCGGTAATATAGCAAGAGGAATGACTATGTGTGTACTATCGAATGGAGGGGGTGTTGGTACGGGGAAAGCAATCAACGGCGGTTTTGGTCTAGTGTTAGATGGTTCAGAACGAGTAAATAACATAATTCGCTCTGCAATTGAGTGGGATGTAAACTGTGGTGTCGCTAGGAGAGCTTGGGCTAGAAATGAAAACGCGTTAGCAACAGCTTATGCTTGGAATCTTAAAAATCAAGATAGAGGGCACATCACTTTACCTTTTTTGGTAAAAGATGATTTATTAAATGATGTTATTAATGTGTATTTAAAAAAGTATAAATAAAGTAAGAGTCCTATTGGGTTTTGTTAACATGGAAAATGATTTTAAATACGGTCAAGATCACTTGACTGTTAATTTGGCTCTGAAGATTGTTAGAGGTCAGATTAATGGTGTCCTAACGGAAGAAACCAAAATAAAAATAGAAAAAAACTATAATGTTGTTCAAGATATTGCAAATGGTGAAGTCTTAGTATACAGCATTAATACGGGATTTGGGTCTTTGTGTACAACTAGAATATCCAAAGAAGAAGTTGGTAAATTACAATCAAATTTGCTTAAGAGCCATAGCGTAGGCGTTGGTTCACCTATTGGCAAGGAAATTGCAAAATTGATGTTGATTCTTAAAGTCCACGCGTTAAGCATGGGATATTCTGGGATTTCTTTAAATTTGATTGAAAGAATTCTCTGGCACATCAACAACGATTTTATTCCGTTGGTTCCAGAACAAGGCTCAGTAGGCGCATCCGGAGACCTTGCTCCGTTAGCTCATTTATTTTTACCTTTAATTGGTTTAGGTTTTCTGTCAAAAGATGGTAAAAATTATAAACCAGCAATAGAAGTTTTAAACCAAAATGGATTAAAACCTCTTGAACTTCATGCAAAAGAAGGTTTGGCGTTAATTAATGGAACACAATTCATTACAGCTCATGGGGTTATTGTCGCTGAAAAGTTTTTTAGTTGTTTAGAGCAAGCCGATCTAATCGGAGCAATGATGCTTGAAGGGTATTTAGCATCGCCTCAACCTTTCAATGAGAGATTAATTGCTTTACGTCCTCATGATGGTGCTAAAACTGTTGCTAAAAGAATCAGGAAGTTTTTGAAGAATTCTCAATTTGTAGAATCGCATGCAGATTGTGATCGAGTTCAAGATCCTTATTCTATTCGATGTATCCCCCAAGTCCATGGAGCCTCAAGAGATGCTTTTTCACATTTAAGCGAGAAGTTGGAATGTGAATTAAATTCAGTTACGGACAATCCTATAGTTTTTGATGAAGATACTGCTATCAGCGGTGGAAACTTTCATGGACAACCTCTTGCCTTACCTCTGGATTATATTAGCTTAGCCGCTTCTGAGCTAGGAAATATCTCAGACCGGCGAACATATCTTCTTTTAGAAGGAAAGTGGGGCCTTCCCCCATATTTAATTCAAGAATCTGGTTTAAATTCCGGTTTTATGATTACCCAATATTGTTCAGCAGCATTAGCTAGCGAAAACAAAACAATGTGCTTCCCAGCAAGCGCGGATAGTATCCCAACATCAATGGGACAAGAAGATCATGTCAGTATGGGATCGATTAGCGCTAGAAAAGCGCTTCGAATTATTTTTAATCTTGAAAAAATACTAGCAATAGAACTCTTGTGTGCCGCTCAAGCGTTTGATTTTAGAAGACCGTTAAAATCTAGCGCAACTTTAGAAGCATGCCATACCTATATTCGTAAAAAAATCCCCCATATTAACGAAGATGTAGTTCTTTCGGAATACATCGAAATTGCTTTGGAAATTATAAAAAGTGAAGAATTAATTAAAATTGCAAACGAAGTAAAATGACAGTAAGATCTACTCCATCGCCACAAAGAATAAAAAGAAAAGATGTTGATAACAAGGTTCGAACACTCAAATTAGATTTGATTATAATTCACATCAACGAATTAGTAACCATGGATTCTAAATATGGGGTTCCAAGAAGAGGCAAGAACATGGCAGAGTTGGCACCCATTCACGATGGCGCAATAGCAATATCTGGTAATTCTATAGTTTTCGTAGGAACGACAAATGAATTATTTTCTAGCTTTTTTCCTAAAGGAGAAACAGTAATAATTGATGCTACAAATCGTTTAGTAACTCCTGGATTTGTTGATCCGCATACTCATATTATCTTCGATGGTTTTAGAGAAAATGAACTTGAAATGAAACTTGCTGGTAAGACCTACCTTGAAATCTTAGAGGCTGGGGGCGGGATATTAAAAACTGTTGAAGCGACGAGAAAGGCTTCGTTAGAAATCTTAATTCAAAATGGGAAAAAGATTCTTAATAGGATGATGGAATATGGAACGACTACAATGGAAACGAAATCTGGATATGGACTCGATGTCGAGAACGAAATTAAGTCGTTATTAGCAGCAAAAGAGTTAAACCTCGTGCATCCCATGGATGTAATATCAACGTTTTTAGGCGCTCATGCAGTACCGCCAGAATACGAGGGTGAAACAGACGGTTATGTAGAATTAATTATTTCAGAAATGATTCCAAAAGTCGCACAAGAAAAATTAGCAGAATTTTGCGATGTATTTTGTGAAGAGGGGATTTTTTCAGTTGTTCAAACAAAAAAAATATTAAATGCGGCTATGAAATACGGTCTAAAACCGCAGATTCATATCGATGAAATTATCGACACGAATGGGGCATTATTGGCAGCAGAGTTAAACGCTGTGCAGACGGGACATATGTTAAAATCTAACGACGAAGGTTTAAGAGCAATGAGAAAAGCACAAACAATTGCTACACTATTACCCGGGACGCCTTTTTGTTTAATGATGAGGGACTATGCTCCTGCAAGAAAGATGATCGAATACGGTATTCCAATAGCCCTTGCTACCGACCTTAATCCAAATTGTTGGACAGAATCGATGCAAATCATAATTGCTTTAGCATGCTATCACATGAAACTTTCACCAGCTGAAGCTCTAACAGCAGCTACGATTAACGCAGCTTGTGCACTTCAAAAACAAGATCAAATTGGAAGTATAGAAGTAGGTAAGAAGGCAGACTTAATAATTTTTGATGTACCGAACCATAATTTTCTTCCTTACCAATTTGGTGTAAATCTAGTTTCAAAAGTTATAAAAAATGGTAAAGTTGAAGTAGATTTTGATTAATTTGTTCTTAAAATTTAGAAATCAAAATAATTCTCTAACAGATGTTTTGGCTCAAGTTTTTTAGGATTTTCAAGTTGTAAATAATAACCTAAAGAATTAAGCACAGCACCTAAGGGTAACACGCCGATTAATTCTGTACCAACAATGGGTACACCATATCGAGCGGCTTCAATTCGTACGAGTTCCATCTGACGATATAGAGGGGTTTTTTTATAATTAATATTACTAATCCCTACTTGGACGCAATCTCTCGTTTTTAAATCTGTCCCCATTGCTTTAACGTTTACAAGTCCTCCCGAGCGTAAATGAATTGCTTTTGCTACTTTTTTCGCAACTTTAACGTCTTTAGTCCCAAGGTTGATATTAAAACTAATTAAGGGATATCTTGCTCCCGTTATTATTGCACCTGCCGTTGGATGAAATTCTGAAGGACCATAATCCGGTTTCCTTTCAGGGTTAGTCTTAATGGTTTCTTTTAATCCTTCATATTCTCCGACTCTTATGTTATCAATATTTTTCCTTTCAAGGTTCCTTGCTGAATCTTCGTATAAATATACTGGAACGCCTTCTTTTGCCATTTCTTCAGCAAATTGTTTTGACAATTCTATGCATTCTTCAATTGTTATATTTTGAGCGGGTATAAACGGAACTACGTCAATTGCTCCTATTCGAGGATGCTGACCTTTGTGTTTATTCATGTCAATTAGTTCTATCGCTTTTTTAGCTGCGGCAATATTTGCTTTCAACACGGCTTCTGGAGTACCAACAAAAGTAATTACAGCTCGGTTGTAGTCAGAGTCGTATTGAATGTCTACGATGTTAGTTTCGGGAGTGTTTTTAATTTCTGCTACAATTCGTTCGACTTTATCTCCATCTGTACCTTCGCTATAATTAGGTACCGACTCAACTATTTTTTTATTTTTAAATGCCATAATTATCTCCTTAAAACAACATTAATTCTAATTTTTAATAATATAAATTTATTTACTTAAAAGTAATTTTAAATTTTTATAGATTGAATTAAATTAGCTTTAGATTCTGCCATATTTGTTTATGGTAAAGCATAATCTCTTCCATAGGTTTTATCAGTAAAGATGTAGATTTTATCTTCGCCATTACCAATTGCTTTTCCATTAATTCGTAATTTTGCGAATATAGGCTTTTCTTTAGTTCCTCTTGGAGTTTTACTAACTTGTTTTTCTTTGAATTTAATAACTTCTGCTTTTTGATGAATGTATGTGTCTGTATTATTACCCATAATAATTAAATCGTCATTTTTAGTTAAATATCCGTTATCCAACGAAATTTTAGTATAATCTTTCGTATAATCCTCAATTTGACCAACTTTGATATATCTGAAATGTGATAAATTTGAAGGGGATTTATGTTGATGGTCTTCTTCAGTCATTCTCTTAAAGTAAAATCCGGGAGTAAATCCTCGATTATAAACTTTCTTCAAGTCGGTAACCCATAGACCTACTTTTTTTTTTGAAAAAGTACCGTTATAATATGCCTCAATAGCTTCTCGGTAGATTTTTGCAACCACCTCGACATAGTGAGGGTGACGCATCCTACCTTCAATTTTAAAAGCATCAACCTTGGCTTCAATGAATTTAGGTATGTGGGCAATTGTACAAAGGTCTCTTGAATTCATGAACCTAACACCATCGTAGATGTATTCTGCTCCAGACTCCTCCCTTACCCACCAGCGTCTTCTACAAGGTTGTATACAATTACCTCGGTTTGCTGATTTCTCTTCGGTTCCACAAATATCTTGAGAAAAATAACATCTGCCACTTATGGAAGTGCACATCGCTCCATGAATGAAAATTTCAATTTCAGTTTTTGACAGATTCCTCTTAATTTCTTTAATCTTCTCTAAAGATAACTCCCGTGCTAAGATGATCCTTTCTGCTCCTAATTTTTCATAAAATTGAGCAGAAAGTGAATTTGAAACATTACATTGCGTGGATATATGAAAAGGGATTCCAGTTTCTTTAGCTACTTGAGCCGCTGCTATATCATGTACGATTACAGCGTCTATCCCTGCATTTTTACTCTCTCTTATTATATTTCTCAGAATTTTTATTTCATTATCATAAACCAAAATATTGGTTGCTAAATATGATTTTAAATTATTATTATGACAAAAATTAACAATTTTATCTAAGTCTTCTAAAGCAAAATTCTCCGAACGCATCCTCATATTAAACTTTTCAATTCCAAAATATATGGAATCAGCATATTTTGAGGCAGCTTTTATTGCCTTAAAGTTTTTAGCAGGTGCCAATAATTCAACCTTTTCCATATATAATGTTTTAATTTCTTTTCAAAAAAATATATCTACTTAAAACCTAAATACAATATTGAAAATGTGAAAATTCTCTTTTTTAAAATAGTTCTCCTAGAAATTGAAAAAATTTAAGATAAAAAGACAATTTTGAATTTTAATTTATGAGTGAAGAAAAAAATAGTCAATTCATCGTTTGGATAAAAAGAAGAAAACGTCTAATCATTGGATTAGGTACCATTTTACTATTAATTTTTATGACGTTTTTCATAGATTTTTTGCAATTTATTCAAAAATTAATCGCTGTAGGTTTTTTCGGGTTAATAATTTTTGTAATAACATACACTATTGCGTTTATATTAAGAGCATATAAATTAAAATTAATTTTTAAAGGTCTTAATCTAAATATTAAATATTCAACCGCGTACTTCTCAACTGGAGCTTCATTTGTTATTAATGATCTAACTCCCGGTAAATTAGGAGATTTAGCTAAAATATTTATAATAAAAGATGAAGAAAATATCAATCTTAGCGAATCTGTAGCAGCGATTGCGATTGAAAGAATACTAGATTTAATCCTACTTTTTATTATCAGTTGTTTTGCGTTAATATATCTTTATATTAGTAATTTCAGTGGATCGACCTCTGGGCAAATTTTAGGTCAAAATATTCAATTTTATTTAGCTATTGGGGCGATAATTATTATTGGAATACTAGTGATCTTAATTTTACTCCTATATAAAACTGAGTTCATAATTAATATTTTAAAGAAAATATCACCAAAACTAGCTCATTATTTGGGACGATTTGTGATAAATTTTAAAGAGGGTATGAAGAAATTCAAAGATCATAAACGAGAATTAATTTACATAATCTTGCTGGGTTTTCCAACCTGGATAATAGATGCATCTATTGTTATTATATTTTTTTACATACTAGGGTTTCAATTAAACATGTTATTATTGATATTTGCCATTATACTTACTTTTTTTAGTAAAACTTTTCCTATTACTCCGGGGGGTTGGGGAATTTCAGAAAACGTAGGAGCTGCATTTATTTACTTCTTTTATTCTCTCACAATTACATTCCCTGAGATTTTATCAATATTTATAATAGATCACTTATTCAGAAGCGCCTATCTCTTATTTTTTGGAGGGTACTCTATTTTTCATTATAACTTTAGCTTAAAAAAGATTGAGCCAATTAATAATTAATATGATTTCCATAAAAATTTAGAAATTAAAATTAGTTAAGTAAATATGGATTACAGAGATTATATAGACGGGCAAACTGGAGAGCAATTTTGGTTTAGGGGTAAAAAAGATTTAATTAATATACTAATGAATAAAATTGGTCGTAAAAACCTAAAAATCTTAAATATTGGAGCCGGAACTGGCGTCGATCTTGAAATAATGAATCGATTTGGCAATATATTTATTATTGATGTTAATAAAAAAGCTTTAGATTTAATCCCATCAAAGTTATATGCTGAAAAAAAAGTATGCGATGCGATAGCTTTACCTTATCCAAATGATTTTTTTGATATCGTGTGTTCATTTGATGTTTTTGAACATATAAAGAATGATAAAAAAGCGGTTTTAGAAGCTCATAGAGTATTAAAAAAAAAGGGACACCTTTTACTCATGGTTCCTGCCTTTAATTTTTTATTTAGTGCACACGATAAAGCGTTACTACATTATCGAAGATATAGCAAAAAGAAATTATATGAATTATTGAGAATTTTCAAATGTGAATATCTTAGCTATTGGAATTTAATTTTATTTATCCCTCTTTCTATCTTAAGAATATTAAAAAAAAGAGCAAAACCAAAAACAGATTATTTTAACCTTCCCTCCTTACTAGAGAAAATCTTTTTAAATTTCTTAAGAATTGAAAATAAATTAATTTTGAAAGATTATCGACTCCCATTTGGTCTTTCCTTAGTCGGAGTTTATAGAAAGTGACTTTTGTTTTTTTCTATTAATCTTTCTTTCCATAATTAGTCTAAATTTCAGTGTTAGTATATATCTTACCATAGATTTTTCTTTTTTAATTGAAATATAGGATTTAGGGCCTTCCACCCAAATAACCGGAACCTCTTTTATTCGGTAACTCTTCTGTTGGGCTCTAATTAACATTTCAGAGTCCCAAAATGCTCTTCTTTGTAAATTCCATCCCATATCCTTTACCAAATCACGAATAACTTCATATTTAAATAATTTAAAACCACATTCGTGGTCTCTAACACGAGAACCAAAATATAGATTTAAAAATGTATTAAAAATTTTTGATACAATAAACCTATATGGAGTCCTATTTAGTTTTGCTCCTTTTTGATATCGACTTCCTATTACAATATCAAATCCTTTTTTCATTTCAGCAATCAATTGGGGGAGCGAACTCATATCTGTTGAAAGATCAGCATCCA
The DNA here is from genome assembly GCA_029856105.1 of Promethearchaeia archaeon. Lineage (GTDB taxonomy): Archaea > Asgardarchaeota > Lokiarchaeia > Sigyniarchaeales > SOKP01 > SOKP01. The sequence continues at coordinate 19,124 of JAHQWH010000096.1, forward strand.
TAAAAAATATTAAGTCCCCTTTTTTACCCTGTTTTACAAACATTTTAGCAAGATTTTCTCTAACTGAAGGGCCATTGCATTTTAAATGTATAACATTATCGATGTTAATAGAATCTAGTATATCACCAGTTCGATCAGTGCTTCCATCATTAACAACATAAATCTTATAATCATTTGTTAATAGCTTGGAAAACTTGGGAGCCATGTAACGAAGGTTTTGTTCTACAAATTCCTCTTCGTTGTAAACAGGAATGAAAATTTTAATCATAATAGAGTAATTCCGATGTAAGCAGAAATTCAAGGTTTATATAGATTAATAAATTTTATAATTTAATTAAATTTTAGAATTACTGTTTTACAAGATAATCATGCGAGAAAATTCAGAACAGTCAGAATTAAGCTTAATTAATCGTATCCTATCTCATAAAGCTCTTATTTTTATTTTAGCTGGAATTCTTATTAGGGTTGTAATGTTAATTTTTTATTATGTCATTCAAATTATAGAACCTGGGAGGAGTTGGGGTGATGTAGAAATCAATTACTACATTTTTGAGACATATCCTCCTCTCTCACAAATATTTCTATTTGTCTTCAAATTCTTGTCATTTGGGATACTCGAAATTTTCGCATTCTGGGCATTTTTCTTTGACATGCTAATCATGATTGTATTTTATTATGTCTTAAAAAGCTTCGATATTCCTAAAAAGCTATACGCTTATGGTTTATTTTTTATTAATCCATTTCTCTTTTTAAATAATGTTTTTAGTTTATCTAATTGCGGTTATCATATAACGGACTCGTTTTTTTTCTTACTTTTCTTTATGGCATTGTATTATTTTCCTAAAACTAAAAAAATTCACAGATATTTATTCTATTCCTTCTTAGCACTCTCAATATGCGCAAAGTTATATACTCTACCAGTAATTGGACTTCTCTTTCTAAAATTGTTGTATGATAAGAATTGGGATGAATTAAAGATATTTCTTATAACAACAGTTATAATTATGTTTATCTTTTTAATATCACCCGTTTTTTACTTGGAAGGTTATTTGGAATTCTACGCATTTTGGAATCAGAGGGGCGAGGGTTATTTACCACTCTATATTAGAATTATCCCTGCAGCTGTTTTAACCGTATCGTATTTGATAATTAGGTTTAGAAAAGCAGATTCATTTGAAATCGTCTTTATCTCAATATTCATTATGGCATCTTTTATATTTTTCAGTAATCCTTACATAAGATACTTTCAACCATTCATCTTTTTTGGAATATTAAAACCTAAAGAATTCTTTGACTTAAATCTAAATTTACGATTTACTAAACTCAAGATAAAAATTGATAATAATTTACTCGTTTTTATCGTTTCAATAATTTGCGTCTTTTTGGCTATAATATTAATTATGTTCATATTAGACCCAACTTATTTCTAATTTTTTTTAGAGTCTAATCTAAAACCCATAATCATAGAATAATTTGATCTAAAGAATACCTTAGTTTTGCCAAATTTTAAATTATAATTTAAAACCTAAATTCATTCTGATAATTGAATACTAGTAGGGATTATAGCCGCCTTTGGAGTATTTCCATGAAGTTTTTCTAAATCTTCGATTAAGTTTTTCCATTCATTAAACAATTGGACGGATTTTGGATAGAAATGATATAAATCTGGTTTACTAATATTTGGAGAAAAGAAATATACATTTCTTCTCTTTACAAACGCTTTCCATAGAATTCCATTCCCGAAATTGTTATATAATTTAGCACCCGTCTCAGCAATTAAACTATGAAAACCCTTGCCTTCGTACGAAGATGACATTATAACAATCGTGCCTTTTCTATCAAGAAATCTATTTGAAGCCGTCATTAAAATGTTAAACGCTTTTATCGATTGGTTCAATTCAGAATCTTCTGGGTAAGAATTTAAGAAACAAATTTGATTTTCTAGGGTTATTTCTGTCGAATAAGATTCCTTTGCGGCTTCCATAGCTTTTCTATGTGCGTCTCGATAATGACCTGAATAGATATCAGTTATTTTGCCAATTTCATTCATTACTACATTGACTGAAAAATCTAAGCCAACATTATCAGCAATATCCTCAATATCTTCCCTTATTTCAGTCATTCTTCCGATTCCTGCTCCAATTCCTCGCATTCCTGCAGAATGATTTGCCTCGAGCGTGCGAATACCACATACTCCTGGCAACACTATTTTGGCACCGCCCCCAAAGCCAGCTAAAGGGTGGGGAATAACACCACCTACAGCAATTTTTAAATCTGCGTTGTAATAAGTTCTATTTACATCAATAGGCGTCCCTATCTTAGAATCTCCTAGATGTACAAGGTTCTCGTAAGGATGGTGATTTTCGATTTTAAACCTACTTACAATTTCTTTTCCTAGTTTTAATAAGCAATCGTTTTTATTCATTGGTCTATGAGCACCAAGTGCAAATAAAATTGTGATTTGCTCTTCTGAGATATCAGCTTTTTCTAGTTCTTCAAAAACAAACGGAAGAATTTTCGATGATGGCGTCGTTCTTGTCATATCGTCTACAACGATTACCACCCTTTTTCTCCCTTGGGCAATAACAGATAAGTTAGGAGTTCCTATTGGGTTTAGTATCCCTTTTCTAATATCTTCACTTGATAATTCTGGAGCGTCAGCATCTTTCATTCTACAGATGGAAGCCTCCCAAGAATCGGGGAATTCTAACTCTAAATAACGTGGGTCCCTCCAAGCTGCCCACGGAACTTTATATTGTTTAACCATTCATATTCACTACATTTGAAAGAATTACTTAATAATAATAATCGCTTTTATTCTTAATAAAACATCAATAATAACACTAAAAATCCAAGTGATTCTTTAATTTTTTATACAATGAAAATTAAAAAATAAAAACAAGAAAATGAACCAAAAAAATAAAGATAGAATTTCTAAAGACGAGTATTTCATGAAAATAGCGAAAGTCGTCTCAGAAAGAAGTACGTGCATAAAGCGTAAAGTTGGCGCGGTGTTAGTAAAGGATTCTCATATATTGTCGACAGGATATAATGGCGCTCCGTCTGGATTTAAACATTGTACTACAGAAACATGCGTTCGAAAAAATCTAAAAAGCGGTGAAAGACCCGAACTATGCCGAGGAGTACATGCCGAAGCTAATTGTATAATACAAGCTGCTATACATGGTACTTCAATTAAGGGTAATACAACTCTTTATACTACGATTTTTCCTTGTATGACTTGCTTAAAATTAGTTATCAATGCTGGGATTAAAAAAATTGTGTATATAGAAGGTTATAATATGGAAAATGAAGTTAAGAAAGATTTGTTAAACGAATCAGGTTTAATAATTATTCCTTTAATGATAAAACAACATTTGACTGACACTAAAACAACTTTCTAGTGCAACTAACAATTTTTAAGTGCAACTAACAATTTTAAGGAAAAAATGTTGATGAGTTTTTTAAATAAGTCTTGGAATGAATTTAAGAATATTTTGGAATGACAAATACTTTTTGGAATGTCTTGGAATATAGGAATTTATATGATAGTTACATTAATGTTAATCCCGAATTTTTTTCTAATGATATGTATCTTTACTGCCACTGGTGGTTTGATGGTTTCTTACTTATTATACCAATCAAAACTTGTTCCACGATTCATTTCGATTATTGGTTTAATTGGGTATGGCTTGTTTTTAATCGCAACTCTCCTTGAATTGTTGGGTTACAGTAGTTTTAATGCTTTAAATTTTCCAGGAATGATATTTTATATTCCAGGGGGAATATTTGAAGTAATTCTACCAGTATGGCTGATTATAAAAGGTTTTAATAATGAGACTCTCATTTCTGCATCCGAAAAAATGGAAATAAGCTATAAATTAGAGTATCTTAAATCTATTACCTAATTTTTTTTATATTAAAAAAAAGTAAAAATTTAGTTATTTACCTTTCAAGAGCCCTCCATATTAATTTTGATTATATTTTGAGAAGATATTTTTCGAAAAAGAATGACTGAAAATACTAATACCCATAAAAGATAATTCTTAGAACGTTTCATCATAATTCTCGATGAAGAAATTCAAAAACTTAAAGAGGTTCTAAACATTACAAACTTAAACTATGGATTTTTGGAAATATTACGATGTTACGCACAAGGAGCATCTCGTGTGCAATCCTATGAGCATCGAAAAATTAAACGAGCTTATCACCCTCTTGGCGTTAAAATCAGGTTCAAAAGTGTTAGAAATCGCCACCGGTAAAGGAGAGTTTCTGATTCGGCTCGTCGAAAAGTATAATGTATCCGCAATAGGCGTTGATATCTCGCCCTACCATCTCGGTGATGCTAAAAGAAAAGCGAAAGAGCGTGTCCCGAATGCCGATTTAACACTAATTGAAATGGACGGTGCCAATTATAAGCCCGATACACCAGAGAGCTTTGACCTCACATGTTGTTTAGGTGCCAGTTGGATTTATAACGGACATGAGGATACACTTAAGTATTTGATGAGCCAAACAAAGCGCAACGGACTCGTCGTTGTGGGAGAACCATTTTGGATCAGCAAGCCACCAAAAGAGTATTTCGATCTCTCGGAAATAAAATATGAGATGTTCAGCAAGCACGCTGGGAACGTGCAAATTGGGGAAAATCTCGGTCTAAAACTGCTATACACTTTCGTGAGCACCCATGATGAGTGGGATAGATATCTCGGGCTCCAGTGGTATGCAATAGACAAGTATGCTCAGGTATATCCAGAAGATCCCGACCTTCCCGAGTTTTTGGCCAAATTAAATAAAGAGAAAAAATTATATCTGAAATGGGAGCGGGAGGCATTAGGGTGGGCTATTTATGTGTTTAGAAAGACGTTGGAAAGACTGGATTGCTGAGTTCTTTTGTGATTTGTTTGCATGTTGTATTCTAGGTCCCTCTTATGTTTGGTGTCATTATCATATTAGTTCAAAAATCTCTCAAAATATATATTCGCTACATGAAAGACATCCCTCTGACGATGCGAGAATGAAAATTTTCATTAAAATTAGTTATCAATGCTGGGATTAAAAAAATTGTGTATATAGAAGGTTATAATATGGAAAATGAAGTTAAGAAAGATTTGTTAAACGAATCAGGTTTAATAATTATTCCTTTAAATTGTTAATTAAACTTTAAATCGCAATTTTTTCATCTTTATTTAGCAACTCTAAATGCAGCCTATATTTTTTTTTAATAAATTCTGAATAAATTTAAAGCATAATACGTAGAAATAATTTATACATAATAATAGAGAATAAATAAATAACAGTTTGGAGAAAATAAAAAATGTCAGACAAAAGAAAAAGAATGGAAGGTCAAGAAAACGCGGTCTTTGTTGGGCGTCGTCCTACGATGAATTACGTAATGGCAGTGATGATGGTCTTGAATAAAGGAGAAGATTGTACGGTAAAAGCTCGTGGCAAGGCGATTTCTCATGCCGTTGATATCTGCGAGATTTTAAAAAATCGTTTCTTGAAGGGAGTTGAATATCAGGATATTAAAATTACCACGGAGGTACTTACGGGCGAGGAAGGTCGCCAAAATAACGTAAGCTCTATGGAGATCGTTTTGTCCGCTCCTAAATAAATAGAACTCGAATTTTTTGAAATTTTTTTTTAAATATTTTTTAGTTGATTAGCTTGTTATTCGACTTTTTTTAAAAAATAACAATTAAAATTAAAAAAAAAGTAAAATAAAATGGAAAAATTATTTCCTATAAGCGTTAACCCGCAATTTTGCGTCCGATGCCAAAAATGTATGTATTCTTGCCATCCAAAAGCTATTTTTTTTAAAGATTCCTTAAGGTATGTGGATTATAATAAATGCAAAGGGTGCCTTAAGTGCGTAGATGTGTGCGAACACAACGCAATTGAAGTAATATCGATGGAAGACGGGCAATTAATAGATTTTGAAATAGATAGCGAAAGATGTACGATTTGTAAAAAGTGCTTAGAAGAGGGTTTTTGTTTCCAAAACTTATATGTTCTAATTATAGACCCCGATTCGGATAAAAAACAGATTAGTTTTAATAAGAAAAATATGGATTTATGTCAGAATTGTTTAAAATGTTTCGTTAATTGTCCAAATAATGCGATAATTCCCATCATTTCTCAGAAATAAAAATTATTGTGGAATTCCAACTTATTTATAAGTTTTCGATTTTTTCTATTCATTAATATCTCAATTTAACTCAATAATTTTGTGTTTTATGGTTAGAATGGAAAATCTAGTTGTAATGAAATTTGGAGGTTCTTGTTTAAAAGATGAAAAATCTTTTAGTCAAATACATTATATTGTTAAAAAATATAGAGAATTCTCTAAAATTATAATTGTAACATCTGCGTTAAAAGGAATAACCGATAAATTAATAGATTTTTATAAAAAATCTTGTAAAGAAGAACCTAAATGCGATTACATTATTGACGATATTTTTACTATCCACAAAAATGTGATTAATCAAATTCTTATCAACGAAGAAAGCGAATTTAAAAAGGCTTTTGAATTTTTAAAAAAAGAAATTGGCGAATTAAAACAGATTGGAAGCGTAATTAAATTAATCCGGCCAAGTATGGAAATTCAGGATATAATTATTTCCTATGGAGAAAAACTTAGTACATTTATTTTGAGCCAATATTTAAAATCAAAAAACCATAAAGCAAAATATATCTCTTCTGATGAGATTCTCCTTACAGACGATAACTTTGGGAGAGCTCTTCCGTTATTAGAGGAATCTGAGATATTAGTCACTGATAAAATAATCCCCTTGTTCCAATCTGAATTAATTGAAATAATCTGTGTAACTGGGTTTTATGGCTCTACGAAAGACAAAAAAATTACTACATTTGGGCGAGGGGGAAGCGATTTAACAGCAGCAATTTTAGCATACTGTCTTAGGAATAACTTTATCTTAAAAGTAATTTACTGGAAAAATGTTAAGGGTTTTTTAAACGCAGACCCAAGAATCGCTGAAAAAACAGCCCTCTTAAAAAGAATTTCTTACAAAGAGGCAAAAGAACTTGCGTTTTTTGGTTCAAAAGTTCTACATCCATTGTGCCTTGATGTTAACGAAAAAGGAAACATTCCCTCTGAAATCAAGTTTTTCAACGATCCTGATTCTGACGAATTTACAGCGATAACGAAAGAAATCGTTAGAGACGAGAAAGTAATTAAAGCAATTACTTCAATATATAAACTCTCAATGGTGACCGTTGAAAGCGATACGATGGTTCCATTATCGGGGACTGCTTCTAAAATTTTTTCTCTTTTGGGAGATAATAACGTTAATATTGTGTTTATATCACAGAGTTCCTCAGAAAATAATATAACTTTTGGTATAGAATTTGAAGATTCAATGAAAGTTAGTTTCTTATTAAGGAATTCAGATCTTTTTGGTAAAAAATGGTTTAAGATTAAAATTGATAACGATATTTCATTAGTTGCCGTCATCGGCGCAGGAGTCCTCCACACACCTGGTATAGCTGGAAGGGTCTTTACTTCGCTAGGAGATGGCAATATAAATATTAAAGCAATTGCACAAGGGTCTTCTGAATTGAATTTTACCGCTATAATTGATAGAAAAAATTGCGATAAAGCAATTAATGTGCTGTATAATGAGTTTATTAATCAGAAGTAGAAAAAAGTAAGAAATTGATTAATTAATTCCAAAAAAATCTCGATGAAATTTACGTTCAGCCAGTTCTTTTCTGATTTTTTCTCTTTCTTCAGGGAGAATTCTATTTTTTAAGGCTTCGATGCCAATTTTTTTTCCTATGACTACTTTCGGATTGATTGACCAGTTTACATCTAATAATAAACATAAATAATAGACTGTCGATTGAATAAAAGCGATAAGATTGCCTATGTTATATTCGTCACAGCGTTCAATTGAGATTTTAGCTGACGGAACCCCTTGTTCTATTAGGGCTTGAAAAGTAGCGTCTGCTTGATAATTTACTATGGTTTGGGCCGTTTGGTCGTTCACGTAATCTATTGAGGAATCTAAGTTAAAATCTGAGAATTCGTTTTTTATAGTCCACAATATCGGGACTACAGCACCCTTAGTTCCACCTAATAGATATTCTAAAACTGAATGCTGACACAGTGGAGCAGATTGATAAGCACCCATTAGACCTTTCTCGTTCTTCCCAGTGCTTTCTGATGTTTCTTGCACGAATAATCCTACACTTCCTTCAAGATTCAGAGAATATGGCATAGAAAATACAGTCTTGTAACCTTTTTTGTACAAATTATAAAGAAAAGCTGAAAAAAGGAATGCTGGGTTCTCGTCAAAACTCATAAATTCTTTATAAGCATCGTTTAACCCTTTTAAAAAATCTTCGATGTTAACTCCTAACAGAAAAGCTGGGACAATTCCAACGTTAGAGATCGATCCCGCAAAACGACCTGAGATATCAGGAACCTCCAGAATGGGGCAACCTATTTTTTCTAATATTTGACGCATCGTACCCTTTGAAGAGAGCCCTAGAAATTTGTAATTGTTTTTTAAGAAAGTTCCTATAGTAGAGTTTACATCTAAAGTTTCGCCCCCTCTAGAGATAGGAATTACAACCGAATTTTCAGGATCTGTTGCGTCAAGGCATTGTTTTAATTCTACAGCCCTAGAACTTGTAATAGAATATAGATTCTTTTTAGATAAATGCCTTAAAGCAAGTAAAGTTTGAATTGAGCCTCCCGTCCCTAAAACTATAATGTTCTTTATTTTCTCACCCAGAAATTCTTTAGTCGTTTGGCGAATTGCTCCCATGTCGATATACGATTCAGTATCAATAAAAAATGGAGGATCCCAATGAGGTTTATTGGATTTAGAGATTGAAATTAGTTTTTCCATTAAATTGGCGTTAATTTTTGGATAATATTCGAAATTTAAACCTAAACTCATTTTTAATTCACCTATTAAAGTAGTATTTTTTTTTCTAAATATGACTTGTGACATATCCTATTTAAATAAACATTATTAGAAAAGGAATACTTTATATCATTAATGGTTTAAAATCATACTACGGGGTTACAGTTTCTATGTCAGAAGAATATCTCTTTTTATTGGAAGATTTATATGGGTGTATCGATGGTATAAGATCTGCTGCGATCGTATCAATAGAAGGTTTAATTGTTCACTCGATTTTAGAAGAAGAGATTTCTGATTTAAATTTAGCTGCGATGACGGCAACAATTCTATCTGTTGCGGAGCGTGTATTGATAGAATTAAAATCTGGTAAGCTTGATCTCTGTATTTTACAAGGTGATATAGGTAATTTTGTAGTTATGGAGGCTGGGAGCGATTTGATTTTAGCAGTGTGTTTAGATATTGACGCTCGAATGGACACTTGCTTCGTTGAAATGAGAAAAACCTCTGAACAAATTAAAAGCCTGTATTAGTCAATTATTAAAGGATTAATACGTCTAAAAATTGAAAAATTCGAAGTCTATTTTCTTTAAAATAGCTTTTGTTATATTTATAAAATAATCATTAAGAACTATAAAAATTACACTAAATTTTAATTAATTGTGATTTATAATGGCTAAAGCAAGCGAAATGAATAATGGAGGCCAATCCGGGAATGGAGAGCCTTATTTCTGTAAAGAATGTAAAAGAAACCATACTAAAGGCAAAATTTACAAGGAGCATTTAAAATTTGCTCGGTTCGAAACAGATAAAAAAGAAATCGAAGAAGAATCTGAAAGTAGTGAAAAAGGACTTGAATCTGAAGTAGAAGAAATTTTTGAAGGTTTAGATGAAGAGGAAAAAGAAGATGAAGATGACATTATTGAATTAAATGAGATGGAAGAAGAAGAATTAGATTCAGATCCAGATAGTAGTAAAGTTATAATCAATGACGCAAATATGTGTGTAGAAGCTGTTAAAAGGCTTCCTGGGGTAGGTGAGGCTACGCTTAAAAAACTAATTAAGGCTGGATTTAGTAGCCTTGAATCCATCGCTTATACACCCCCAAAGATAATTCAAAATGAATCTGGACTCGGAGATAAAACAATCGCTAAATTAATTAAAGCTAGTATGTCCCAGTTAAAAATCGGCTTTAAGTCTGCTGAAGATGTATGGGAGTATAGAAAAAATATTTCGAGAATTACGACAGGTAGTCAAGAACTCGACGATCTTTTTGGAGGTGGAATTGAAACTGGTTGCGTTGTTGAGTTTTTTGGAGAGTTCAGGACCGGTAAAACCCAAATAGCCCATCAATTATGCGTTAATGTTCAATTACCCATGGAAGATGGGGGTCTCGATGGAAATGCATTGTATATAGATACTGAAGGAACATTTAGACCTGAAAGAATAGTACAGATGTCTGAAGGACTTGATTTAGATCACAAAAAGATTTTGAAAAATATAATATTTGGTCGTGCTTACAATTCTGATCATCAAATTCTCCTAATAAAAGAAGCTGCTAATCTTATCAAAGAGAAAAACATTAAACTAATAATAGTTGATTCTTTAATTGGACATTTTCGAAGCGAATACGTAGGTAGAGGTACGTTAGCAACCAGACAACAAACTATTAATACCCACTTACACGATTTATTACGTCTAACAGATATTTTCCCAGAGCTATGTATCATTGTAACAAATCAAGTTCAATCAAAACCTGATGTTTTTTATGGAAACCCAACAGTCGCGGCAGGAGGAAATATAGTTGCTCATGGATCAACAATAAGAGTATATTTAAGAAAAGGTAAAGGCGAGCAGAGAGTAGCGAAAATGATTGATGCGCCTCATCTACCCGAAGGAGAAGCTGTATTTTCAATAACAGAAAATGGAATTGGCGATTAAACTATTTAAAAAATCTCTTTTTTAAAATACTAATGTAAAAAAATAGAAAATAAAAAGAATAATAATAATAAAATTTATTTTAATTTTTCGTATTCATTTGCTTTTTTGGTTAATCTCTTGACTTCTTTTGTCATATCACTAGCACCTAATTTGAAAATTTCTGACGCCATTTTAGACGCATATTTATACCTCGCGCTGGCTTCAGCGTAGTTTTTGTTTTTAACAGCATCTTTTGCTTCTTTTTCTAAATCCTTCTTTTTCCCGCTTAAATCTTCAATTTTAGTTTTTCGAATAATTTCCTCTATTTGAACGAATTCATTTGACAATTCCCAATTTGAAGCCAACATAGCGGCGCTTTGATACAATTCAATAGTTTTTTGATAATTTTTCTTTCCTTTCGCAATTTTGGCTCGTTTGCTTAACTCATTAACCCCTTTTTTTGCAGATTTCTTGTTATCAACTATAATAGTACCTATAGTAGTTTTAATTGGGGCAGAGACGATTTCATGTTGTTTAGTCAAGCTAGAAAGATAAGCTTCTCTTTCTATTGGACCCAATTGGCCTAAATCGTTCACCAATTTCTGTCTTTCATTGTTAGTTAGCGTGGTTAATGATGCGACTTTTTGACTAATAAGATTCAATTCCTGCTGAGAAATAGGTTGAGCTTCAATTGTAGAGATTTCTATTGGCATTAGAATTTTCTTATCTCTTAATTCCTTAATTCCCATAAAAATTTCTGCGGTATCCTTACTCGTTTTTTCGGATGCTTCCTTTAATAACGTTGCTACAAAGAAAAATTCTCGTTCTGCTTCTTCACAACAGCTATGTGCTATCTTTAACACATCTTTTGAGAAAGAACCTTTTAACTCTTTAACGCTTGAGAAATCGTACGATATCTGATGTGGAAGAATAATGGATGTATTCAAAATCTCATCAACTATAATACCGGCATTTCTAAAGTGGTTTAATTGACCTCTCCAAGTTGGCAATACTTCTTTGTAGGTTTTTTCAAAAGAATCTATAAATTCTTTTAAATGACGACGAAGAATCATAGATGCTTTTTTACCTAAAACCAAAGCAACTCTAATATATTGACCATCAGCTAATAATAACATTTTATCGCCGTAAGAAATTTCGTTTAATGTTTCTTGAGTAGCCATTTCTTTACCAAAAGAAGATACTGCCGTTAAAAACCCTCCTATCAATTCAGGATCTATCTGTTCTGAGCCATAGGATTTAAAGAAAATACACGTTCCAGTTCCTTTGTATAATACTAATATGTGCTCTAGATTAATAGCGTCGTCGAAAATAGTCTTAACATCGGTCAAAATGCGTTGTTTTTCCCTCTTTTTGGGAACGACTACACCACGATAAACTGCTAAAGAACCACCAGCAACAGCAACAATAGCTCCGATTAGTATGATATAAGGGAGCAGTTCTTCAAAGGCTAAACCGAGCGGAATAACATCGATATCGGAAATTGGCAATATGTAAGCTAAGTGGTCGTATTCAACTTGTAATTCAAGAGATATATTCATCGTCCTAGCATCGCTTCTTATTGTTATATCGAACGATACTCCACCAGTGCTATTAGTAATTTTAGTCTGAATTTCAGTTGACGCAGTTCCATCAAAGTAAGGCGTCATGATAACGGTATTACCTTGAAGAATTAGCCAATCAGAACCATTATAAAACTCTGCTAGAAGTACGATTGAAAATAAATCTCCTGCGTTAACCTCAGTTGGTTTCAGTACAACCGTCAGACGAGTTTGATATTTTTCAATTACGGTGAGATTGAAAATGAAAGATGTATTTTCGTAATTTGTCTTAGAAACTGTAATATTAATTAAATAGCGTCCAGCAACTAAATTAATATTCGAAGTAGATATTGTTCCTATGTGTCTATTGGTTATAAAATTTATATCGTAAAGAAGTGTCCCGTTCGAACTGGTATCAAGATTTATATAGGTTATATAATATGAATTGACGGCTCCTAATACTAAATTGTTGCTGAATTCTAGATCAGTTATATTGAATTCGATATCAAGATCGCTTTCTTCGAAGATTGTAAAATTGTATCCTAATCCAGATGGTGTTAATTCTCCTCCCGGATCCTCCAATGAAATCAAATTTATTTGAGTGTAATTTCCTCTATAATAGAAAGTTACGTTAAATAGACTGTAGTCATAATTAGGAAATTTTGATGCGTTGATTTCTAACGTGTACAATCCTGAATTTCGAGTTCCCATAGTAATATCTAAAATATAGGTTCCGTTGCTGAATGGATCAAAAAGCCAAAATTCCCCGTCACTAAATGGAGTTCCAGTAGCGTAATTTTTAACCACAATATTTTCTGTTATGACATTGAGAACCGGTAGGTTATTTGTAGTATCATTGAAGTAAAATCTAACTGATTGATTCAAACCAGAATTTCTTGCAATTTCTGGTATCGAAAATACATCAATAACTTCCGTTTGAATTGTTAATACATTTACTGTTAATCTTATAATTTGAGTCTCATTGCCGGTGGCATAAACATTAAATTCATAATCGTACGCTGAACCTGTGACTAAAACATTTGTTGTATCTAAATGCATGGTATAATTTCCATTTCCCAAATTCTCTAAGAATGCTGTAAATCCGACAGGGCTACTTAATCTTGACCATGAAACTTCTTCAATTGGTTTGTCATTAGTATCGGTATAGTTGAATGTATAAGATACATTTAAACCTTTCATAACAGATCCTAAATCTATTATGTTAAAAGGAGTAATTTGGGTTGTAATTTGTCGGTGAAATGTGTAAGTTGTTGATCTGTTTTCATAGAATTGTTTGGAAGCATCAATAAAAATATCAACAAAACCGTATTTTATGAAATCAGTATCATTTACGTTGATGTTTATATTATATTTGCCATCTCCAATGTAATTAACATTATCTTGTCTGTAAGTACTCCCTTCATCAAGACTATATTCAATTGTTGCTCCATCGATTCCAACATCCTTAATCGTATCATTATACTCAACTGTAACATCGAAGTTTTGACCTTCAATATATACAGCCCCACTTGTAGGTGCTAATACAAACAATGTTTCATTTCCAACAATTAATGTATTTAAGGTAGTGGATTGATTATGATAGTTCACTAAACTTACATTAACTCGAATAGAAAACAGTTTATAATTACTAAAAATCGAATCGCTGCAATCAATGGTAATGTTATAATAACCATCTGCATTATCAGTCCAAACTGGATTATAGATTGTACCATCAACATCAACAACTACTTCTGCTCCAGTAATTCCTAAGCTTTTAACAGTATTTCTATAATAAACCGAAATGCTGAATGTTTCGGCAGCAGTATAGTATGATTGATCTGGGATCCTCGTAGCAGATAAAGAAGTTTCACCTAGTATATTTATGTTAATCGAATTGCTCTGATTGTAATAATTTTGCTTGCTTGCATTAACAATTATAGTATTTAATCCATATCCAATAAAATCTCCATCATTACAATCAATTGTTATATTGTATTTACCACTTCCAAGAGGAACAATATTGATGGACTTGTAGGAAGCACTTGGATCAAGTTGATATTCAATAATAGCGCCATCAATTCCTTGATTTTTCACCGTGTCATTGTAAAGAACTGTTACGTTAAAAGTATCACCGGAATTAAAAACAGTTAAGTCAGGGGGGTTCAAGATTGTTAATTCAGTTTCGCCATAAATTGTGATTTGAACTGTTTTGGTTTGATTGTTATAATACTGCTTACTAGCACTAATTTCAATGTTCTTTGGTCCATAACCGTTGAAATCTGTATCGTTACAATCAATAGTAATATTGTAATAACCATTACCAAGATCAAATACATTATCTGTTCTAGTAGAACCACCTTCAATGTTATAAGTAAACAAATCAGCGACAATACCCGTATCTAATCCGGTATCGTTAAAATACACTGTTATATTAAATGTATTGCTCGCGTCAAAATTGGTTAATGGTAAACTAGGAATCAAATCAGTATCTCCGAAAATTGTTATATTGGATTCTAAAAATCCCGCTGCTGTGTCGTTGTTCCAAGACATTTGAATTTTAAAAATACCATATTGAGTAACATTAACCGATACATCCCAATTTGAAACGAGAAATTCGGTATCAGCACTTGAAATGCTCAAAATCTTTGAGTGATTTAAATATTGCATTAATGGGCTGTACACACTTAAGTTTAAATCTCCATTTTTAATAATTTCGTTAAATGTAGCATTTAGTTCTACGATATTTGAATGATTGGCGATGCTCATAGCAACTCCGCTTACATAGGTATCAATCGAATATAATAGATTAGTAGAATTTGCTTTTAGATGCCAAAATGTTCCATTTCCCGCATTAAAAACATTGACCTCCCTATATCCATTCCCTAATGAACGGTTAGTACTATCTGATGTTTTTGGAACACCACCATTAAATACTCTGATAGTATCTTCATACCAAGTATCCGGTATCGTAAAATTAATTTGATAATTATCGAAGCGCGAGTCAAAATAATTTAATCCGCCTGTTCGTGTAACATTCCATTCTACTATTTGATCGCTTTCAGCAATAATAAATTCAGCACTAGCACTTAAATCTGTTTTAGTATAATTTACTTGAATTTTTGTAATATTACAAGACACATTCCACCAACCTGCCGTTAATTCAAAATCTAACTGATTTGTTAAAATTGAAAATTTTTTTGAACTATTCCAGTTTCCAGAACCTTTTACATTCCCCCATGCCTCAGTTCCATTAATTCTGAGGTCAATTTCGGTTGGTAATGGTACATTATCTATAGGACTAAGATCAACTATTAATTCTAAATCAACAGATGGGCAAAAAGAGCTGCTTACTATTAAATTCCAAGCTACTCCTGTAGGGTTTTCATAACTCCACGTTTCATCATTACTATCTGTATTACCTCCACCAGCATTAGAATCATCAACATAACTCCAAGCTCCATTACCACTTGATGTATCGTATAAACCAATAAACCAGGTATTATTTTCAGTTTTGGAGTTATCTAAAAAATAGTGTTGATTTGAGATATTGCGCCAAGCACGTCCTCCACCTGTAAGCGCACCTGGTATATCAAAAGTATCTAAATCAGTTTCTGAATCTAAATCTGGTTCACTTCTGGTGCCAATCCAAGTAGAATTATATATGACAACTTTTACTGTAGCTGTATTGGTTGCATGGTTATTCCTACAAAAAAAAGTAGCATTTTCTAAATAACCATCTCCTTTAACTATAAAAGAGGTTGCAGCTGGATTAGAATTTGTAAATGCAAAATCATCATGAGGGTTACTATAATCCTCTACTATTAAAGAAGCGTTTGGGGCATAAAGGTCCTCAACAGAAATCTCACTAAGGGTAGAACTAAATGTCTGTTCACTCGGACTAATAATACTGAATGTATTATTATCATAATCAGAAGCATTGCTGATTTCAAATAGAGGTAATCCCGTTTGTATTATTGATTGATGTAATGAAATATTAACATTGTCTCCAAATCCGTTAAAAGAGGTTAGAGCATCTGATGTCTCTAGCGTTTGATTTTGAAAATCTAGCGGATTGTCGTAATTAATTTCTTCATCATTTTTGTTTGAATTGTCGATGATAAGCAAATTTAATAAGGGTGAGCTATAATTAGCTAAGATCATCCCAAAAAACAAGAAAAGAAGACTATATATTTTTTTATTTTTATTAGATTTAAACATATTCATGTTTATCAAAAATTTATTTATTATTTTGTTATAAAGTATATCATTATATTAAATCATTAATCGCGTAATTTGAATTTAAAATTACTTTTTTTATTCTAAGTTAATATGAATATTTGAATTAATTCAATAAATGTGAATAAAAACTATTTCATAATATGTTCAAAAAATTGGTAAAAAAAGATACAGAATTTATCTTATTTTTCGGGTTTTTTCAGAATAATCCTC
>JAHQWH010000097.1 GCA_029856105.1 Promethearchaeia archaeon
CGAAGCTTGAATATAAGTATTACTCGTTTAATTGCCCATGAAAACAAGGTTTTATCTGAAGACCCAAATAACGAGCTTTTAACTTTTAAAATAGTTGTTGACCACATATGCCGAATGCTCTACACCCTCATCGATAAAATCTTTATTAGAAAAATTCCTGGTCAAGCATCCAAAAATTTTATTGACCCGCGAAGCAGATATGTGGGCAGAAACATTGCTTTGAGAGTATTAGAATTATTTATTTTTAGCGATTTAAATGTATCAGATGATGTTTGGCCAGATTACATTATTAGTATGAATAAGGATGCTCTATTAAAGGATTTAGAAGATATAGTTGTCATCCCGGAAAAGTTCTTTTACCGGTATGAGGACATAGTTAGGTTTGTTGTAACTTATAACTTTCAATCATCAAAGGATCAAATCATTTTCGAAGAATGGTTAATCACCGAGATTATTGTTCCATTAAATAAATTCATTTTAAATATTCGCAAGTCAATAAAAGATCTTACTAATAAAACTGAGATTTACGAAAAGTTAAAAGAATTTTTTGTTAAAGGTAAAAAAGATGATGAGATCATTCAAGATATTGAATTTGTGTGCCAGCAACTCGCAATTTTTTGGGAAAAAACCAAGTAAAAAGTTATTACTTTAAGTTTAATTATTTAATTTCAAATATTTTTAAAAAGCTCTCGAAATTTTCTTCTGTATCGACAATTGGCAACTTAACTTCACTTTTTTGACTAGGTTTACTTGTTGTAATTAGACCAGAGATTACTTTAACATTTTCGTTTAACTGGGGATTAATCTCGCTTATTTTTTTTACGCACAAAATCGTTGGATAAGACAAATTCCTGAATCCTTCGGTAAAGATAATATCTACTTTAAATGGACCTTTCATAACCCATCTTATTAGCTCTTCAATATTGATTTTCTTTTTAAGAAATATCGCATTTTCGTTAGATTTGTTTTTTATTATCGAACATACTGCTCCAGCTTCGGTAAATTTATATGAATCTTTTCCTTCTTCGTCGATTTGATGCTGATGAATATTTTTTATTACTACAACTTCAAAATTTAGTTCAGTCTTTAATCTCTTTATCGCTTTTTGTATGAAATGAGTTTTTCCACTTCCCGAATATCCAATAACGCTACAGATTATCATTCAGAATCACAGATTCTTAAATATATAAAAATACTCAAGATTTAATATAAATAAATTATGTTAATGTTAAAAGAATTTTATGACTGAAGAAGAAGTTTTATGCAATTATGAGTAAGAAAAACGAAATAATAGTGTTCGATGCTAATTTCTTTATCTGCATGAACTCTATCAGAGCCAAAGATATTCTTAAAAATCTAAGTCGAGTGGGTTCAGATTTGGGTTTTGATTATTACATTAGCTTAGTTGTTTTTAACGAAATTAAATCATCTCACACCTTCAAGGAAAAATTTAAAGAATTCATAAATGTCGAAGAAATTGAGAATTTGGAAATTGAATCTATAAAAGAAAACTTAAGTAAACAAGGTATTCGCTTTCCTGCTCAAGATCCAGACTTATCTTTGTTATCCTTGTCGCAGAAATTATTAGCTGGTAACGATGAAATTTCTGTTAGCTTAGTTTCTGACGACTTTAAACTCGTAAAAAACGCAAATTTATATTTTCGCGGGAAAATCAATATTTTATCTCTTTCAAGCTTTTTGCTAAAAATACACAGAACAATCTCCAATAAACAGTTGCGGTATTACTTCAAAAGTATTTGGAAAAAATCGTTGAATTATACTCTTTCGTATATGATTGAGCGCTCTAAAATTTATCCTGCCGAGGAAAAAATAACATGGTTAATTGAAAAGGCGATCAGCGTAACACAAGAATCTATAGTTCAAAAAGAACCTGTTAAATTTGAGATAGGATCGAATAAGTATGAAAAAGAAATCACTATCTGCGAAAAATATATTGAAAACCAGAAATTAGCTAATAGCGAAGAAAAACTAGTATCTGGAATAATTAATTTCCTTGAAAATTTAAAAATATCTCGCGAATATGTTAAGCAAGCAAGACAAGCCATCGTGAAGCACGATTCGAAAGAAGCTGTAAAATTTTTAAAGAAAGGCAACGGTTTCTTAATTTCATTATTGCAAATTGCTTCCGGTCAATTGACTAATTTAAAGGATTACGAAATTGTTGAAAAGTTAATCTGTAGTGAAATTTCAAAGATGGAATTTCTAAGAGCATTTCTTCTAGTTTCTTTGGGTAGAGTAAATACGGCTATTGATTCCTTAGAAAGAGCAGCATTATTTGCCACGATAATCCATAATCATCAAACTTGCTTAACGTTAAATTACGTTAAAGCATTAATTCTATTGTTTCATGGCCTCTATAAAAACGCTATAATGGCTTATAACTTTACGGAGGAGCTCGCAGAAATCTATAACGACGAAAAGCTTAAGCTAAAATGTGCGATTGGGAAATCTATAGCGCTTTACATTCAAGGTGAAGACATTGCGACAGCAATGGCTATTATGGAAGAGATTTCTGGCATTAATATGGAAGAAAACTTTTTAGATGCAATTATTGTTTTTAGTGAGCTTGGAGATTACTTTTTAGCTTTAGGACATTCTCAACTGGCAGCTAATCTTTACAACGAGGCATTAGAGGTTAGTATTGATTATAAACTAAAAATTAGAAGCGATATACTAATAGAAAAATTAAAACGAGCGTATATTGCCACTGTTCTTAACGGGTATTCCACCGAAGATATTATGATCGATCGCTTAGATGTATTACTTGATAAAGCGTATTCGGTTAAAGATGTAGAGAAATATAACGAGCAAATCAAAAAAATTGCTAGTTTTAATGTTTTATTTTACACTCCATTCCCTTACATCTCAGGGAAGAAAAAAATAATTCCTTACATTAAACTTCCTAAAGAACTGCAAGAAGACTATTTAGAAGTCGTCCATTTTGAAAAATTAAAGAATAAGAAAGGGATAGGCGTAGGCCGATATCTTTTCATAGTATCCCATTACGAGTTAGGATTATTTGGTATCGTCGTAAAAACTGATGATACTGTGATCGGTATAGCTGAAAATTACACGTTAAAATTTAAACCAACATCTAAAGTGAAGATATATAAGCCAAGCGAAGAATTGAGGGACACTTATTTAATCCGGGCTATTATTGAAGTTGTATCCAAAAATGAGTGTGAAATTATCTATTCCTTGCCGTCTTTCTTTAAAACGTTAAATTTATGAATTATCCTTTCCTTAAATCTTTATTTCGTTGACTTATTTGATGGCTGTGGACCGCACAGGATATACAATAATACTTTTTTTTGCTAGGAGTTTGAATAATCGTTCCTGTTTTTTTTAGTTCAGCGTACATTCTTCCATCAACTAAAGAGACTCTTTGAGTCACCGCTTTGGCTTTACTTCGCGGTACCATTCTCCCGCACTTGGAGCATTGAACTTGACTATAGTGTCCTTTTCTTGATCCCGTTTTGCCTCCGCTTCGTCTTTTTTTTGGCATTTTTTTTTTCAGCTTTTTTTTCTATTTCGAAATTAAACTCTTATTTCTTTGTATTTGAATAAGGCAAACCTTAAATATTTTATTTTTTCCCTTAGAAAGAAGCCAAACTTACGCTCTGTTAAGATTTCCTTCTAAAAAGATATTTTTACTTCTTATTTTGCGCGTCTAATTTATTTAGAGCTTTAAAAGAAAATATTAATCTTTGGATGATGGTTAAAATTAGTAGTCCTGTAAAAAATAGAATGAATATTGGAAAAAACCAGGTGAAAGGCGTCCCAAGTATCAGTTTTGATAAAGTATAAATCCACCATTCAGCCATAAAAGCAAGCCATAAAATAACTAATCGCTCAGCTCTTTCCATAAATCCTACGCCTCTCATGTCAATTCCCTCGTTTTCCGCTCTGGCGCGAATGTAGGAAATCATAATTACTAAAAATAAAATGATATACCCTAAAACATAATGCAGAGAATTTCCCAGAATCAACCCTATTATTAACACGGAATCTGAAAGTCTATCTAAATTAGAATCTAAGAAAGCTCCCGCTTTAGAATTTGAATTCGTTCTTCTGGCTACTTCTCCATCGAATATATCAAATGCCCCTGCCCAAAACATTATAAAAGGTACCATCCAAGCTATATAAAATTGAATGTGCAACCCCCCAATTGAAAGTAAAAAAGCAACACTTACAGAACATAAAAACCCTATATAGGATAAAATAGTTGGCGAGAACTTATGTTTGATTAAAAAATTAACGGGAAGATCAATAGCATTGCCAATAATTCTTCTTTGGTTACTTCTTTTATCATTACTTCTTTTACTATTTTTATGTTCTGTTTCGTTCAATTTTTTTACTTTTTGCAAAAGAGTATTTGAGATATTTTGTTTTAAATGTACTTTAAAATAAAAAAGTTTTCATATTAATAAGCTCAAGTTCAATTTGATTAATCGAATCGTGCTACTAGCTAAGTAAGATTGATTTCCAAGACTCAAATTTGTAAGATTTAACTCCTTTAATTCCTTTGAATTTATTAATTCACCGCTTTGGTCTCCAACTATAAATAACAAATTCCTTTTTGAATCCATGTCCATAAATATTTTGCTAAAACCAATTCCACTTTCATTTAACACAAATATTTGAAATTTTTTCTTAATAAATTTTTTAATTGCTTCAAAAATATCTAAATTTGAACACTTTATTGAATCCAATGGATTTACGGTATATTTCTTATTTCCTTTCTTTTTAATGAAATCTACGAAATAATCCGTTAACAGTATTTCGTTTTTAGGAAAAGTGTCGCTATTAAATGTATTGGAATCAAAAACAAATGTTCCGTACTTATCTAGAAAAGCCCAAATTTGAATATTTTTTTCGATGTTATTATCGTTTGTAAGAGCTGCTAAAACACATCGTGAAATTACATCTAATCTTCCAGATGTCCCTTGAATATCTTTAATATAATAATTGCTAACATCAACCGTGGATGATCTTATAAAAAAAATTAAAGTCATGGAATTAATCTTCGATTTAATTATATATTTTAAATAAATTAGATTTATAATAGATTGTTATATTAAATGTATCGATAATATTAAATTATTAAATTTAAGATAGTGTTGACATTTGGATGAAATTGACCTTAAAATTTCAATGTTGTTAATGGCTAATTCGAGAACACCGTACAAACAATTAGCTGATGTATTTCATATTAGTGTCAATTCAATCCATAAACGTGTTAAATCGTTAGTAGAATTAGGGATCATTCAAAATTTTAAAGCAAGATTAGGTTTCGCGAATTTTCCTACTATCTCAAATATTGTGATGTTTGGCACACCAACTGTAAAAGATAAGAAACATCTTTTAGATATATTAGGTGACAATGAGTTTATATATAATATTTCACGAGC
>JAHQWH010000098.1 GCA_029856105.1 Promethearchaeia archaeon
ATTCGTCGTCCCATATTTTTATTGTCATATTTGTAAAAAGATGGCGCATAGCTTTCGCAAATCTTATGTTTGGAGCCTCACCCTTTGTACTTTTATAAGATTCCGTGAAAAGTTTAGCTCTTTCTATGCAGAGTTCGTGTGGCTGTAAAACCACTCTATTTTTCAATCGTGAAATTCGATCTTCATAACCCGGAGGAGAAATTTGCTCTATTTGCATTGTTATTCCCAAAAAATTGTAATTTTTGATTAATTTTTAATTAAAATATCATTACTTTAATTTTTATTATAATTTTAAAACTAAATAAAAGTTGCTGTGAGTTATTATAAAATCTTTAAAAATTTTTAACCATAAATTGGTACTCTTTCTAAGATTATCATATATTTACCTTTCTTTTTTAAAAACAAATAGACTTCTATTTTAATTTATTACTTATTTGTAATCCTTTTATCTTATTATATTCAAAGTTAAAAATTACCAAATACTTATTATTTACAAAAAGAAAGACTTTGAATAGTCATCTTTAATCAGAGAAAATAAAATGATTAATAAAGAAAGATTCGAGGAGTTATTTCAGCAACAACTTATAAAAGATATATCTCAAGAACCAATTGATATTGTTTTATCAGGACAATATGGTAAAGCACTAGAATTACTTAGAGATGCCGAAGCAACGGGATTATTTCCAGCTCTAGTTGGGCCACCTGGAGTAGGGAAAACAATTTTATGTAGGTATTTTGCTAGTTTAAGAGCTAAAGAAAAAAAAAATCAGAGCTTTTTCTGGCTCACTATGGACGAAAGCATAAAACCTTCGCATTTTATTGGAAGTTTCGATCCTGCTATTACTCTAAAAAAGGGATTTGTGTTAGAAGCATTTAACCCCGGTCCACTTTTGAGCGCAATGTTAGAAGGTGGAACTTTTTTAGCTAATGAAATAAATCGAGCTACTGAATACTCGCAAAATACTTTATTAGAACCTTTAGAGGAAGAATCGATTAACATACCGCACTTGGGTCGAATAAAAGCTAGCAAAGATTTCTTCTTTATTTCTGCGATGAATCCGGAAGAGCTTTCGGGCACACATCGTTTATCTGAGGCTTTAAAGGATAGAATTAAGGTTTGGATTAAACTAACATATCCCGATAAAACGACTGAGCTCGAGATTATAAGAATAAATTTACCGGAACATTTTGTTATCGAAGAGTCTGAATTAGAATTAATTTATTCAATAATAAACGAAACGAGAAAGAACAAAATAGACATTGAAGTACCAGCGTCAATCCGAGCCGGAATTGCGATGGCAAAACTATTAGCTCGAAGACGATCTTTAGAAAAAGAAGGAAAAATAAAAGAAAAAACATCTACTAACGAATATCTTTCAGAGATCACTCGTCACGTTCTACTAGGAAGTATGAAACCAAAGCCTGGTACAAAAGTTGAAAATATTATTGAAAGTATTATTCATAAAACTTTAGGTGCGTAGGGGGTAAAAAGTTATTTTATGACAGTCTTTCCAGAAAATCCTTGCGAATTTGCTGTAGATTTCATTAGAAAAATGAGGGCTCATACCGACATTATCCAAATTCCGTCATCACGTCAAGTTTTATCAATTCCAAAATTAATTTTATCTAGGTATTATCGAAAGGGCTTTGTGACACCTAATGATTACATAGAAATAAGTACCGTAACTTCGTTTCCGGACAATCAGGAATTAGCAAAAGATATCGCTTTTAAAATTCTCTTTCCAAATTACAAAAAAGATATTATTGACTCGTTTTTTCAGAGCGAAGATACCGTTGATAAATCTATTGAAGACCTTGTAGAATCCGAGATGAAGTCTGAATTAGATCAACTTCAAGAGATTATAGACGAAATCGAGGTGACAAAATCAATAGATACAGATGAGATTCAAAAATTAGAAGAATTTCTTGAAGAATTAAATTCGAATAGGGAAAAAGAGCCATATAAATCCGCATTAAATTTCTTTAACGACGACTCGGAATTGTATAAAGAAGAGATATCTTCCTTAGAAAAACTAATTCAAGAAGCCCAAAAAAGGCTAGAACAAAAAATAAATTCCTTAAGCCCTGATGATTTAAAGGCTGGTTCGAATTTAGGTTTAGATGACTTAATCCAGCAAAATTCCTTAAGGGAATGGGAAAAACTCGCAAGTAAGGCTCTCAATAATCAAAATATTTCAGAAGATTTATCAAAATTAATTAATTCAAACAAATTGGATGATCTTTTAAAGTCTATAAAATTTATTAATGAGACTTCGGACAATCAAAACATAAAAGATCAAATCCAAAATATTAAAAATCAACTTCAGAACCAAATAAATAATTTAGATCAATTATTTAATGCCGCAAAAACTTTAGGCGAAACTCCTAAGTTTGATCAAGACAAAGTTTTGAATAATTCGCTAAACCAATCTTCATTTGAACATAATTTTAACCTTGCAGACTCGCTAGATCAATATTTTGGTACTAATTTAAGAGAAGAATTGCTAAATAAATTAAATGGGCAAATGCAAAATCCGCAAAAACAAAAGAAACAAATGAATTTATCGTTAGATATGTTGACAAAAAATGCATTTGCTAATAAATCTTGGAACTCGCTATTTAGCCAAGCAATGAAAAATGCGATCGACGAGGCAAATAGTCAAAATATTAAGTTTGAAGCATTTAAATCGCTTTCTCATCAAATGCAACAATTAATGAATAGTTGCCCAAACATGCACTGTGGACAAAAAATATCTCAGAAGTTACCCGATTTAACCTCTCAAACACTAGAAGCCTGTGAAACACCTGATCAATTAAGAAACGCAACAGAATTCTTAAGAAAGATCGGATTAAATCCTGAAGCAGAAGATATTAAAAGAATTGGAAAAAAGCTTGAAATGCCCGAAGAGGAAATATACGAATTAATTGAACCTAATTATCAATTACTTAAAAAAACGATTGAAAAGAAGGTAGCAGATTTTCAGCGAATTAACAATTTAATGAATCAAATTAAAGACCAACTAAATAAAGAGAGAATTAGAGAGCTTTTAAGCAGTGCACTAGCTTCCGATAATAGAGATGCTTTAGGTGCAATTGGCCATTTTAATTTGAATGAAGCTTTAAAAGGTGCTCAGCAAATCGGGGGCAAAGAAGCGCAAGATAAATTAATTGCTTGTTTATCTGCGGGTACCGGTGAGAATCTCCTTAAACAATGGTTTATTCATAGAAATAATCTACCAGAGCAAGTTAAATTAAAGGTTAAGGAATTAGCAAAAAAAATGCTAATTGAGTTAGGAATATATTACTCAAGGGCTCGTTTAGGTAGTGCAACGACTGGGCCTACACCTATTAACATAGTTAGGCCCTACACAATAGGAGACGACTTTGAAAATATAGACTTGGAGGAAACAATTTTTCATCTTTTGGAAAAGGGTAAAAAATTAGACCACATTAATTACGACGATTTTTTTGTCTATGAGACCACAAAAGGATTACGCTCGTTATGCTTTGAACTTGATATCAGTGGTTCGATGACAGGAGAAAAACTAGCATACATGGCAATATGTGTGACGATGTTAGTATATGGGATGAGAAAAGACGAGATTGCTATTGCGTTTTTCGAGTCAGATACGCATGTTTTAAAGGAATTATCTAAAAAAGTAGATTTAGAAAAATTAGCCGACGAGTTGCTCTCTGTTTCAGCTAAGGGAGGTACGAGGCTTCAAAGCGCCTTAGAATGGGCAAAAAAACAATTTAAAGAAAAGTCAAGCTCCCGTGAAAAGCTGAACGTATTATTTACTGATGCTGAAATATACGACCTTCAGCAATCTATTGAAACATTAAGAATTTTCCGCTCTTTAGGAATTGATTTTATCTTAGTCTGCCCAGAATCCTCCTTTAATTTAAAAGAAGCAAAAAAAATGGTAAAAATCGCAGGAGGACAATTATTAACTATAAAAGATTGGAATGACTTTCCAAAATTAATTTCTGATATTATAAAATCGAGATTTTAGAAGAATGACAAAAAATAAATTATCAGAATTAATAATTGAGAAATATGGAATTGAAATATATAAGAAATCAATTGAGTTCCAGAAAAATAAAATTAATATAATTTCACTGAAAGAAGATCCAATAAAGATAAGATCAATCATTTTAGATAATGACAGGGAATTCCACCTAGTTATTAACGAGAAAAAAAATGAAATATTTCACGATTGTCCTACTTTTTTAATACATAGCGAAAGAGATGATAAGATATGTATTCATCTAATAAAACTTTTAACGATAATAAAACCGTCGATTTCTTTAAAAATTATCAATAATATTGACGATTTCTATTTAACTTCTGAAGACTTTGGTTCTAAAAAGAAAACTAAAAATTATTTGGAATTAGCTAATGCTTGTTTTGAATGTAAAAATTGTGTTGATGGACTAAATTATTTAAATAAAGCGATTATTAATCAACACGAGTGCGAATCGATTATTGAAAGATACTTAAAAACAGCAATTGAAAATAATTTGTATATTGAATTTTTTGAATTTCTGCAATCTGCCTATAATAACGAATTAGGCCCCTATCTTCTCAAATACAATCACTACATAGAAAAAGGGATTAAATTATTTCTAAATTCGGTTTCAAAATACACTTTTTATGAAATACTTAGGATTATTGAATCGTTTGATAGATTATTAGATGATTATAAATTTCAAAACGAAACTTTTGTTTCGTCTATACTTAAGAAATTGGAAAAAATGGCTAATTCAAACGATTTTAATGAAATGTACTTTTCAACTTTTTTTATTAAAAAAAATTTCGAAACTCTTGTTAACTATAATCCACTATTCAAAGATTTAATACCTTTGAAGGCTTTTGAATCGTTTAAAAGCGAAATTGTTAAGTATTTTAAAAGCGAAATTGAGAATTTTTGCGTAATAGATAAACTAAAGCTAATGAAGAGGCATTTTGAAGTTTTTCAGATTCAAAACGATGCGTACTATAACGAATATAAGGCTTATAAAAGCGAAATAAAAGAATTAGAAAAGAAAGTATATTTAAAGAAATTTGCCTTTCTCAATCTACTTAAGGAAAAATATAAAATCAAAAAATCTAAAGTTGACTTTAGAAAAAAGAGAAACACCTACATCGTTAATCACGATAAAGACAATCTCAAAAACCCCGCTTACAATTACGTTATAAAACACATAGGTTTTTATGGAATAAACGAATCTACCATTAAATCTTCGGAAATTGGGGTTAACTATTTAATAATTAAAGAATTGTTTTTAGACGATTTAAACAACTTCCCAGATATTTTTTATTATAAAAAACAATTCTGGGGAGAAGAAAATAGTTATGAAATTAATTCTATAGATGTCTTTTCGTTAATAAGTAAACCTATAGAATACAATTACGACATTGACCAAGATTATTCTAATATTAACGACCTAATGATAATCGAATGGGATTTAGCTAGTAAACCAAGACAAGGTAGCTTAGTAAATGCATATGGTGCTCAAATTGTAATCCCAGATCAAAACAACTCTCTTTTTCACGACTTAAAACCGTTCGATTTAGTTTACTGTCAAAAAACACCAGTAAAAATTGAAGGAAATATCGTTAAAAGAATCAATGTAATCGCAAAATGTTCGTTTAAAGACGCAATTAATAGTATTTCGAAGGGGATGGTATTTATTGAAGGATATTACCCTTTATCTCTTATCAAATCAGTTCTCGAAAAAAAGATTAGTCCCTTTAAAGCTTATGAAATTATATCAAATAACCCAAATAAACAATTTGTCCCAAACTATCGTCAATTTGTAAAAGCTTTTAGAAAATTATTATTCGATTTTATAAATAAAGAAAGAGAATTTATTTACCAAGAATTAAAATCTAATTCTGAAGAGAAAACGGATCAAATTTTAATATTATTAAATTTAACGACTGAATTAGCTGGATTAGATTTACCATTTTCTGAAATATTTCAAGAGCTATTATGCGAAGTAAGTAATTTGGATGAATTTAGAACGAAACTGCTTAATAAAATTCATTCGATCGTAAAAAATGTACTCGTAGTAAGAGAACTTGGAAGTACAAAGATTTTCGATCTAAAAAAAATGCGACACACACAATTTGTCAAATATTCTAGCGAAATCTTAAAAATAAGAAAAGAAGAATTCGAAAAATCTAAAATTCTTAAATCGTCTGAAAAAAATGTTTTATATAATGTTTCCGAGCTGTTTAAAACCTATTATGGTTACCAGTTCTCGAATATATTGAATTTAGGCGTAAAACTAGATATAGATAAAGATATTTTTAATAAGATAATGTTTTATGCCTCTAAATTAAAGCTAAAATTAAATATAATTGAGGGGTAAACTTAGTTATTTTTGTTAGTTTTAAATAGTAACTCGCCATAGACGCGATCGTGACCTGGAATAAACCAATAATTTAAAATAATCAATTATAATTATTAACTCAATTCTTAAATAAAATTATTTATATCTTTTTTATAATAATTATGTTTGTGGACGAATATCTCTGGTATTAAGATTATTAAAATAAAATATTAAATTTACGTACTCAAAGAAGAAATTACCGGGTGTGCCTATGGAATTATCTGAATATGGAAAAAGATTTCTGCGTTTACCACTTCGCATAGACAAACACAATAAAGGATATGTAGATTTTTATATTGGTCCTAAAAAATTACGTAAAATCGTTAACAATGAGGTTATAACTTCACCAAACAAACTATTAACCGAATGCAAAGCTCTACAAAAAGATTTGTTTAAACAAGGTTACGATAAAAAACGCGAGCGATACTTAGAAAAATTATTAACGGCGATGAGGGCTTCCATCGAAATCCTAAGCGGTATCGAGATTACTATCAAGGAACAATTTTTAAGGCTATATGATGTAGCCTTACAACCAGTTAAAGAATCTGAATTAGATAACTTAAAAGAAGATTTTAACGCAGCGTATGGTGGTCCTGGAAGTTTAGAAAAACGAATGAACGATTTAAGAATACGGCGAACGATTCCGGAGGGTAAAGTATTTGAATTATTTAAGAAAGCTCTCAATATCACGAGAGAGCGAACTAAAGAAGTGTTTGTCGATCTCTTACCTGAAAGTGAGTATATTAATATAGAGTTAGTAAAAAATAACAATAATAATAAAATTAAATGGACTTATTACAATTGGTATTTGGGTAATTTTCGCTCCCGAATAGAAGTTAATCCGAATTATAACATGTATTGGACCTTATTTTTGCCCGCTGCCGCTCACGAAGGGTACCCTGGCCATCATACTGAATTTATAGTCAAAGAACAAACACTATATCGCGAGTTAAATCAATTTGAACACTCAATCTTGCTACTAAACTCGCCCAAGTTAATAATTTGCGAAGGAATAGCGACTATCGCAGTTAATATGCTTTTTTCTTATCGAGACCAAGTAGAAATTAGCTTAAGAGAATTTTGTCAAGACTCGTCAAAAGAATCTTCTATTGAAGCATTAATAGCGCAAGGCAAAGTAAAAGTAAAATTATCGCTTTTTAGGTATAATTTCGCTTATCGTGCTCTTTTTAACGGGTGGAGTGAAGAGAAATTAATTCGATACGCGACCAGTTTTGAAATCTTTAGTCAAGAAAATATAAAAAATAGAATAAAATCATTTCTTAATCCCGTACATTCAACTACTGATTTCTCGTATAATATAGGAAGAAAACTCATAATAAACAAATATGGGGAATTTCCCTCGGTTAAAGATTTTCGAGACCTGCTTATCAACCCAATTCTCCCCTCCGATTTAGCATAAAATTACCTCAAAAATTTTTTCATTAACATTAGCTTTAAAAAATAAAAGCTCTCTCTTTTTTTAGGGGTTTAAATAAATTTTATCAATTAATATATTGTTTTAAAAGAACTTAACATAAACATTTCATTTCGGTTTCAAATTAAAAAAAAATAGTTAAAAACAATTCACATAACAAATCAAGTGAGGAAAAATGCCTGGTCAAAAAGATGCAATACCATAAAATGATGCTTTTCATAAGCGCATCATATATTTTCCTTTATTTTTTAAAATGAGTGGTTTAAAAATATATTCTAATATAATTAAATAGATTTAACAAAATGTAATTCATGCCGTTTCATTTCGGTTTCAAATTTAAAAAAATTAGTTAAAAACAATTCACATAACAAACAAAGTGAGAAAAGATGCCTGGTCAAGCAGACGCAATACCATAAAATGATGCTTTTCGTAAAAGCATCACATATTTTCTATTCTTTTTTAAAAAGTTATTACAGCCGTTAGTTAAAGCTTTCCAACTTAACGACTTAAATCAAAAATTTATCTTCCAATATCCAAAAAGAGTTAAAGGATTGCAATATTTTTAAATTGAAAATATAACTTTATTAAGTATATAAATTAAAATATCCGTTGAAAAATGGTAAAAGACAGATTACAGCACCCATCCAAGGACATTATAGAAAGCAAGGGAACGATCTTAAGAGGAAAAACTATATGTATGTGTTTAACTGGCTCGGTTGCGGTTATTAACGCTCCAATTATTGCTAGAGAATTAATGCGTTTAGGAGCGGATGTAGTTTCCGTAATGTCAAAAGCAGCTACAGAGTTAATCAAACCAACTTTAATGCATTGGGCTACAGGAAACCCTGTAATTACTCATTTAACTGGATCAGTTGAACATGTTTTTCTAGCCGGTGATAGACCTAATGCCGCCGGAAAAGCTGATTTAATTTTGGTTTGTCCAGCAACAGCAAATTCTATTTCTAAAGTCGCTAACGGGATAGACGACACCCCAGTAACAACAATGGTTTCAACCGCTTTTGGTTCATCTATTCCTATAGTCGTAGTTCCTGCTATGCATGAAAGCATGTATCATCCGTTAATCGAAAAAAATATCTCAGTTTTGAAAAAGTATGGTATTGACGTATTAGGTCCTCGAATATCTGAAGGAAAGGCAAAAATTGCAAAAGTAGATGATATAATCGATAGAGTTATTGATTTATTGATTACGAAAAAGGATCTTGAAGGAAAGAGAATATTAATCACTGCTGGACCCAGCCGTGAAGCAATAGATAATGTTCGGTATTTATCAAATAAGTCCTCAGGTCGAATGGGTATCGAAATAGCAAAAGAAGCCTCTGCTAGAGGTGCAGATGTATTATTAGTTGCCGGTGAATGTATGGTGAAGATTCCAGAATACATTAAAACCAATCATGTGGAATCGGCATTAGATTTTATTAAAGTCATAAAGGATGAAATTTCTAATAATAATTACGACTTCTTTATTTCAGCAGCAGCAATTAGCGACTATAAGCCAGTGGATCTCATCGAAGGAAAAATCTCCTCAGACAATGTAAAGGAATTAAATGTAAATATGAAATTAACACCCAAGATATTAGATATAGCAAGAAGGAAAGATTACACACTTTTTATTATCGCATTTAAAGCGGAGACAAATGTTTCTCGAACAGAGCTAATTGATCGCGCTTACGATAGACTTTTAAAATCTGAGTCAGATTTAATAGTTGCAAATGATGTGGGTCGAGAAGATATAGGGTTCAATAGTAAAGATAATGAGGTATACATAATAAATAAAGAAAAACACATAACACATATCGAAAAACATACAAAAAGATATGTAGCGTCAAAAATAATTGATGTAGCCTTAGAAAATTACCGAATCAGAGAAATTTCAAAATAAACTTACTCCTTCTTTTTAATTTTTTTCACCTAAAGAAAAGATTTAAATACTAATTCAATTTCTGTTCAAAATGATTGACCGAATACATTGAGAAAAATTGATTGAATAGTAAAGAATTATGTATTCCTAATTGATATATTTATAAATTTACAAATAATTATGTAGATATTTAAACTAAAAATAAGAAAAGATGTGATTCAAATTTCCTCTGAGGATGAAGGTAGAATAAAGCAAGGCACAATTGCAGGGTTTATGAGGAAGAGAGGACAACTTGTAGGCTTCTCAATGGGTTATTATAAACATATGCAATATGTTTCAGAATTTTTAGACAATAGTTTAGATGCTATTGAAGAATTTCAATGGAATGAAATAAAAGATAGAGATTCAAAAATCCAATTCTCTCTTGATCAAGAATTATCTTTAGAAAATTTATCCATCCTTCAAGAAGCAAAAAAAGATGAAGTGGAACGGCCATTAAATAACGCAGCTAAATATGCATTAATGCAGGAAGTTGGTATTGTTCCTACAATATCTTCTGATGCTGAAGTTTTTATAGATGATGATAGAGATAAAGAAGAAGAATCTGGAGAAATTATCGATAAAGAGGAATTAGAGGTTGAGGAAGAAGTAAAAAGGATAATTGAAGACATGAATGAAATCATCAAACCAGTAGAACCAATTATTGATATCGAACCAATTGTAATAATCCGACTCCGCGAATCTGAAGCCGCCACCTTTTTAACTTCTGAGTTATCACAAAAAAATATCATGAGTTACACTTTTGAAATGTTTGACAATGGTATTGGAATGACCAAAAGAGATCTAGGTAAGTTTGGAAAATATCTAGCTTCTTCAAAAAGTCTAGAATTAAAGCAAACTCGCGGAAGTCAAGGATTTGGCTCTCCAAGTGCGTTCAGTGACGCCCAAAACACGACTGGCAAACCAATTGTTGCAGTTTCAAAGTTTAAAGACACTATTTATGGTACTGTGTCAGAATTTTTTACAACTTCAAAAAATGAAAAACGATATTTAGTGCGCCCAACGGAGGTTGACAGCCCATTCCTACACGGGACATATATTAAGTTGAATTACTTAAACGTAAAATATGTTAGAGGTTATGTGGATACCTATATAAAAGAAACTGCTTTAATGAATCCGCATGTAACTATTATTTTTATTGATCCTTATGGTGAAGAATGGATTTATAGAAGAGTAGTTTCGAATTTTCCTAAACAACCAAAATATGCAAAACCACACCCCTTATCTACTAATATTGGTGATTTACAAGATCTATTAATAAAATCAGAAAATCTCACGATTTCAGCTTTTTTACAAGATAATTTTGTAAGAATCAGTTCCAAATTAGCTAAAGAAATTCTGAAGATTGCAGAAAAGAATTTACAGGATAATTTATCTTTATTAATTCTTAGTAATGGATTTATAAACAAATTAGAGAAAAAAACTGATACTATTAAACTCCTTAAATTTGAAAAGAGAATATTTGGGCGCTCTACGAAACCAAGGGATAAGTTAATCATTTACCAAGTTGATTCTGAAGAGTTGAAGGCTAAATATTGGGAACTTATGAATACATATAACCAATATGATAAAGATTTAGAAAAGATATATAGAGAAATAAAAAAACATAGAGGTCGTATTGATAAATCTGAAACGAAAAAAGATATAAAAAAAATCGAAAAAGAGATTAATAACTTATTAAAACAAATAGAGATCAATTCACAAAAAAAAGAAAAAATAAAAAATAGTTTAAGTACAATTTTCAATACTTCTACAGGGTTAGTAGAAGTTAAAAAATTAAAAAATAGAACCGAATTTGAAGATTTAGTAAAAGAAGTTCAAATTTCAAAAACTAAACCCTTTGAGTTAACTAATGTGCAATTCAATTCTCTATTTCATGCATTCAAATCAGTCAAATACATGGCGCCCCCAACAGATACAGCTATCCCTGTAGGTGATGTTATATTAGAAAATACATTAATAAAAGAAATTGGGTTGAAAATATCTGAAAATATTGATGATTTTGATGATCCCATAGATGATATAGAAGATTCAATTGAATTATTGCGGGAAGAAATAATAAAAGAGAGCGCCAAAAATTATTCCTCCGGAAAGGACGAATCTTTAGAACAAATTGTTGTAAATTCCGAAGAGGTTAAGGTTTTTAACTCAAAAATATTAACTAGTATTGATATTAAAGATCTCTCTGTCGAACCGGAAAAATTTAGACAAACAATCCAAAAAAATTTAATATCGTCTGAAGAAGTGCAAAAAGATTCATATCAAGAAATATTTGAATACTTTATTGAAAATTACACCAAGGACGACGATTTTATTTCTGCAGAAACTAGAGCTCCAACAAGTGGTAAGGGCTTAGCATATGCTGTTGAAGCCGTTCTGGCTTATTGTAACGATCCTAAAAAACTTGATACACCTAAACGTTCTAGAGATGTTCTATCAAGATTTATTAATCGAACGCCAAAATTAAGAGATTCTGCGGATTGTGCAATTACGAAAGCCGTTCAATCAGTTAATTGGAAGAATTATAAGTTAGAAACATATGATAATAATTTACCTAAAGGCCCAATAAAGTTATTAATAAATATTTCGGGCCCCTACGTTCATTTGATGTTTAAGAGCCAGAGCAAAAATGCTTTGGCTGATGATGACGAACTTATAAAAGAAATTAAATTTTGTCTCGAAGCTATTGGAAGAAGGTTGAGAATTTATCTTAATAGGAAAGCGAATATTCGAAAAATTGAAAGAAGATCTGGTTTAATTGAAAGATACATTCCAATATTCGTCCAAAGCCTTTATAACATCGCTATGCAGGGTGATGGAAAATATAAAGACAAAATTTCAGAAACGGAATTAGAAAAGTTAATGAAAGAGGCCATTGGTGTAAAAAAAATACCTAGCATTTCTAAAGAGATAGAACCAACGATTAAAAAGGAAGAAATCGAAAAAGAAAAACAGAAAACAGTCGTTGAATGGGATAAAATAATTGATAAGAAAGAATACATCCCCAAGAAGGCAGAACCAAGAAAAGAATTTCTTTCAGAAAGAACTCTTAGGAACTGGACTATTAATGAACTCAAAGAATATTGCATAGAAAATGATATCTTAATAGCCAAATCTTCAACGGTGCGAAAATCAGAAATTATTAAAATAATTCAAGAATTTTATACAAAAGAAAAGCCAGAAGTAATATCGCCTCCAGTAAAGGAAAGAAAAGAACCCATAAAACTCAAACCCGTCATTCCAAGCGTTGTAACAGAAAAAACAAAACAATTGCGGTTAGTCGGGGGTGAAGTAAAGGCTCAACCTATCGTTATAAAGAAACCCACTGTTCGTGCTCCAGAGCCTAAACCAGAACCTACTCAAACCGAATTACCGATAATTACAACAGAGAAAATACTAGACGCTTTATCTGATGAATGGCAACCGATTACTTCTTTAATTTTTAAAATGAAAATAAAAGAAATGATGGATGCACGCTTCTTACAAATAAAATTAAAGGAATTAGAGCGCAAAAATAGTATTGTTGTCGCTACTATAAAAAATAAAAAAAATTGGAAGTTAAAATGAAGTGATTTAAGTGTCAAGTAAGATAAAACAAGAAAAATGGGATATAAGGGCAACAAAAAAACTATTTCAAGAAGCTTTAAAAAAAGGCATTGAAGAGGAAAAAAAACAAATCAAGTTACCTGAACATACAGTTAAAATTGATGAATTGGATAGGGAATTAACCTTAGATCGGATAAATATTTT
Organism: Promethearchaeia archaeon; assembly: GCA_029856105.1. Lineage (GTDB taxonomy): Archaea > Asgardarchaeota > Lokiarchaeia > Sigyniarchaeales > SOKP01 > SOKP01. The sequence continues at coordinate 13,524 of JAHQWH010000098.1, forward strand.
AATAGATTCCCTTATTGAAATGATTTATGAAACAGGAAGACCCTCCATTCGCTTACCTTCAAGAACGAGTGCAAATATTATTTGGGACGAAGAAAATGATTTATTGCTGTTAGGACGACAAATAATGGAAAAACAATTTCATTCGCTTGCTAGCGTTGCTGATATTACTAGATTAATGAAAGTGCTTGAAAAAATTAACGAATTACTACTTAAAGACCTTCACGCTACAAAAAGAGAAATTTTTTATTCAGCAGTTCAATTGTTTGGGGATCAAAAAAATAGTGATAAATGTATTGAAGATGTCGCTACAATGCTCTATACAACGAGGAATTCAACACATATTGTTGCTTCAGCCAAAGGGTCATGTATAGGACGTCTTCGAATTAGGGACAGAAACGATATCATAGATTTAGAAGGATTAGGGAGCGGAGGTTGGACGATTAGTCCCATGCTTGATAACATTGAAATAATTGAATCCGATGCGGAATTTATTTTGGTTTTAGAAAAAGATGCAGCGATGATAAGATTAGCAGAGGCTAGATTTTGGAGAAAATACCCATGTATAATTTTAACAGCGAAGGGAGCGGCTGACATCGCTACCCGAATGTTCTTAAAGAGAATTAGTAAGGAACTCAAATTACCCGTCTTTTCGTTAGTTGACTCGGACCCCTACGGGCATTATATTCATAGCGTTTATTTGCGCGGATCTAAACGTCTAAGTTACGAGTCGCCTTTTTTAGCCACTCCCGATATAAAACTCCTAGGTGTACTCACCAGAGATTTGGAAAAATACAAAATTCCAAATGATTGTAGAATTCCAATGAATCAAACAGACATCAAAAGGACTAAAGAGTTGTTAAATGAAGGTTTTGTTAAAAAAAATAAAGAGTGGGAAACAGATCTAAAATTAGCTCTGAAATTGAAGGTAAAAGCAGAAATTCAAGCACTTTCGGCGTTTGGGTTTGAATTCTTGACCGATCAATACATACCTGAAAAATTATCAACTGGAGATTGGATATAATGAAAATTTTTTACAAAAAAGAAGGTGGGATAGTACAGCTAATAGACAAAGAAAAAATGAAGGAGTGGCCAATAGAATTACCTCTTATTTTTATTGAGTACATACGTAATAATCAATTAAATTCATATAACGATTCTAAATTAAAGAAAGAAATTGAGCAATATCTTGACGAAGTTCTTAAAGATGTTGCTATTCCAGGGCTAATTAAAGTTCTTGATGGTGATAATTTTGAAGAAACAAATAAAGCACTCGTTAGAATTGATGAATTAGCTAAAAAAAAAATTGAGTTAGTTAAACCAATAAAGCCATATGTAGAGAAACTGGTAAAAAAGGAAAATAAGGAAATAAGAAAACATAGTAAATCAATTTTGGAAAGTTTTACCAAAGCAGATAGAAGAAAGAGATTAGCTGAGAAAAGAAAAATTATGCAAGAAAGAGAAAAAGAATTCTTAGCAGGAAAGATAAGTGGAGAAGAGTATGCTAACGCTCGAAAAGAGTATTTGATTTTAAAAGAGTAGTTTGATTTTTTATGAGTTGGGAATTAGAAAAAAAAGAGTTTTACAAATTTATCATCCAAAACAATGTAATCGGGTTTTTTGATGAGCCAATAACTTTAAAGTCTGGAAGACAATCATATTGGTATGTAAATTGGAGAAATATAGCTGAAGATGTGTTTCTATTTGATATATTGACTGATTATCTTATTTCATATGTTAAGCATCTAAACCTTAAACCAGACTGTTTTTATGGCGTTCCAGAAGGTGCAACAAAGCTAGGTGTAATAACTCAATATAAATGGGCAATTAGCGATAAAAATCTAACACCAGGCAAGTTTATTCTATCCATGGGAAGAGCAAAACCAAAAGAACACGGGGACCTTAAAGATAAGTTCTTTTTAGGAATTCCTAAAGGGAGAGTGATCATCATAGAAGATACTACAACTACTGGAGGATCTTTACTTAAAACAATTGATAATTTGCTTAATATTAATGTAAATATAATAGCCGTTATCGGATTAACAAACAGAAATGAATTAAGAGACGATGGAAGAACTGTCGAAGAAGCTATCAAGCTAAAAAACATTCAATATTTTGCAATGAGCGATGCTTTCGATTTATTGCCAAATCTAAACCCAAATGAAACCATAAAAAGTCATATTAAAAATTATTTTAAGAAATACGGTTCAAAAGAAATCGAATTTTAGCGTAAAATTCAAACAAATAAAATTTAATTATTATATGATTTATTTAAAACTTAAAAAGAACGCTCTCCATACTTTAATAAGTTTGCTTAACTTTTTATAGAGCAACTTTTCAGAGTTAGTTAACTTAAGCTCATCATCTACAGATAATTCTGATCTCGCTAATCTTAGCATTTTTGACAACCTACTATCAACAATATTTATGGAAAAAGATTTAAATCGGTCTAAACCTACCTTCGGTTTATTTTTATCGTATACATCTTTTTCAATGAATGTTTTAAATTCTTTTATTTTATTTAGAAAATAAGGATTGTTTCGTTGGATTAATCTCTGATCGTCGCGTTCGCTTATAGCGTATCTTTGAACGTCGACATTATCGCACTTTTCGTTTGATGAAATCTTCATAATATTATTTTCTATAAAAGGAAGCGCTACAAAATACTTTAGTTTGTATTTTTTACTTTTTTCGAACGGTCCGAATGTTTCTCCTAATATTGAAAAACCGTCGTAAGCATTTATGCATTCGGTAGTTATTTCCTCGTTTTTAAAGATAAAATTTACCCGATTTAACGAATCCTCTAATTGATCTTCAATTTTATCCAAATTTTACACCACAATAAAGCTAATTTAATAACATTCAATTCCTTTTTATATTAAATATATGTAAACAACAGAAATATAAATGTATTAAATAATTAATAATGCTTACAGAACTTATCCTTATTCTCATTTTTATAATTTTTTTCATTATTGGGTTCATAATAATTTACAAACAAGTTAGTTTAGTTAAAAAAGGGGAGTTTAACAACAAGGATCGCCTTCAGTGCTTAATTTACGGATTTGTCTTTAGCATGGGAGTTATGGTCGTAATCGCGATGGCTTTTATATTTGCCATAAATACTCCTGAGTTTTGGCAAGGAAGTGTATTAACACCTCCAGATATTAGCCCTCTTTCTTTACTTATCCCATTTACGTTTTGTTTGATGTATATTTCTTTATACCCTCTTATAGATTTCTTATTTATTGCTTTAAGTTCAGAATCTGACGAGGGGCTTACTCCATTTCATAAATTTATTGGGAAAAAAATTATTCATTTATCTAAAAGCAAGATTATTTCTGTAATTATGGCAATTCTTCTTTATTTGCTATTTATTATCCCTCCAATGTTACTTTCTCTTGCGGGGTTACCTTTTTTAGTAATCTGGGTTTCTTGGTTGCTTGCTTACCCCCTTATGATTTTATCATTTTATGGCTCAAAAGGTTATGTAGCTGGGATAACAAACGAGTTTGTTCATATCCCTGAAATTAAACGCTCTTCGTTTTTAAATTTTGAAGATAGCAAAAGAGGTATGAAACAATTTATATCAAATCCTAAATCGTATATACTATTCGGTTTAATGTTGTTCGTTTTTGTGTGGGCTTGGATTTCTATGTTTCAAACGATAATATTCTTTTTTTCTGGATCACTAGCAATTTCTACGATGACCTCGTATTTTGTGTTTGTTACTCTATTGTTTGGCATAATAGGATACTTTACTCGATTTTGGGGTAGAAAAATTAAATATAGAGGAATTGATATTTATTTTGCAGCGTATTTAATGGCCGCAATTGGTCTAAATGTTTTAGTAAATTTTTTAATAGTGAATATCGACAAATTATCGGTGACTTTAAATTATTCGATTCTCACGCAAGATATTATTCCAAATTTTACTAAGTTTGCTTGGGCGGCAGTAATCGAAGAAATTTGCATGATCACATTTACATCTTATTACTTCTTATCAAAAAAAAATGAGTTTACTAAAAATCTTAAATACTCAAAAATTACGGAGTATGGTCAAACTTTTGATCCTATCCCACTATTTAATTTTATCAAACATTCTGATCCTATACTAAGAAAACACGCAGAAAACACGCTCTTGATGATGTTTGAAAGAATTCCTTTGAAGTCAGAAATCTCCTTAAACGATTGGAAATTTAAAAATTCTTTATTAGACGGTTTATGCGACTCAAATTCGAATTCAAGAAAGATCTCATTCGAAATTTTGACTAAATTAGAGAAGGAAATTCCAAATATGATATTACCTTGGATTATTGAATCTTTGGAATCTCCAAATTACGACAAAAGTATTCTTATTGCAAAATCCTTACTAAATGCTGATTTTGCTTTAATTAAACAAATTCCTATAAATGTTATATATAACTTAGTAAATGATTCAGAGTGGAGATTAAAGTTATTGGGATTAAAAATCTTGATAAGAATTGCTCAAAAAGAAAAAGAAGTAGTACGAAATTTTGATTTGATGAAATTATTAAACGATCCAAACAGCGCTATTCAAGTGGAACTTCTTAACTTTTTAGCAGAATCTTCACTTAATATTCCTATTGAAACATTTTTAGATAAATTAAATCATACCAATAAAGAAATTAGAGCCGCAGCCATTAAAAATATAAAGAATATTGACATTGAAAAGATTGACTCCGAAATTATTAATAAAATAATTCCCTTTATGAGAGACCCTACAAGCTCTGTTAGAGCATCTATATTTGAAGTTATTTCTAAAATGGGGAATTTCAAAAAATTTAATATTCCTATTTCGACCATTTTTGAAGGTTTAGTCGATTCAGATATAAATGTTAGGAATGCATCTGTTTCAGCTCTTGCAAAGTATTATAGTGAAGAGCCTGATTCCATTGATATAGATAAGATTATCAGTAAAATCGATTCTGAAAATCTAAAATCTTTGAACAGCGTGTTAACTCTCCTTGGTAAACTTTGGGGCAAAAATCCAGAAAAAATCTTAACGACTTTCTTGATTTTTATAAAATTTGATGATTTTGAATTAAAAGAAAGAATCTCAGATATTATCGTTGAGAATTATGAAAAAAACCCAACTTTAGTTTTAGATAGGTTAATAAGAACTAAGGACGAATCAAAATTTATTTCAAAAGGCGTAATTTCTAGAACAATAACAAAAATTGCTAAACAATTTCCTAAGGAAATAATACCAAGATTAATTAATCATTTAGGTTCCGATGATAAAGATATAAAATTAAATGTCATTGCTTCTTTGGATGGTTTAATAGAAGATTATATGGATAGAATCGATATTAAATCAATAATATCCTTAATTCGAAGTGAAAACGATAAAAAAATTAAGAAAGAAGCATCCCAACTAATTTTAAAAATTTCAAAAATTAAACCTTTAGCATTACAACCTGTAATGACTGATTTATTGCAGACCATAATAGAACAGGAAGTATCAATAAGAATAATTTTAACTAAATCAATGTTAGAAATATCAAAACAATTACCAGATCTTATTCCTGTGCGCCTTACTATAAATCTTCTTTCAGATGAAGATTCTTTTATAAGGGAAACAAGCGTGAAAATATTAGGATACATTGGTCAGAAACTCTCTTTCGCTACTGCTGATGCTTTGATAAATAAAGCGTTAGTTGACAAAGAGTGGATAGTTAGGGATGCCGCTGTATCAAGTTTGGGAAAAATTTTTAAAGCTGTCGATAACAAGGAGACTATTATTGAAAAACTTGTTTCTTTATTAGACGACGATAAAAGTTGGGTTCGTCGTTCTTCCATGAATGTTCTTTCATCAGTAGAAGGAATTACAGAAACTCAAATCCCCTTTGAAAAAGTTTCAGAGAATTTATTAAATAAAGACTCCAAGGTTAGAGAGGGAGCAGCTAATTTATTAAAAATATACAGCTTTGAAAATATTGATAGAATCTTTAGTAGCGTAATTTCATTATTAGGTGATGAAAGCGGGGATGTAAGAAACACTACTGTAGATGTTATGGTTAAAATCATACAAGAAATTGGTATTTCTAAAGTACTTTCTAAATTATTGAGAAGTTTAAGCGATGAATATTCAATCCAAACCCAACAATCGATCGCAATAATACTAGGCCGCACTGTTAGATATGAAGATGAAAAAATAAAAAAAAGAGTAATATCGCTATTAAAAATTCGATGTGAGATGTCGCAAGACCCCATAATATGCGAAATGCTAACAAAATTGAGAGAAAGTTAACATTTCTTTTAGGATTATGAAAAACCACATGGAGTATATCACTAAACCATTTCTCTCCTATGATTTTTTTCCGACAAATTTTATTTGCAGTTTAATAAGCTTAAATCGTTAATATATCAAATTAAAATATCACCAAAAATAACTTTGGTATATTACTATTATTTTAAAGGTGAATCTGTTTGACAACGCCAATATCCCGTCCTAGTGTACCTATTCATAAAACTTCACGTTTTGAAGATTTTTACAGGCTATTTGAAGATAAACCTGGAGTATATAAGTATCAAGACAAAATAAATGATATATTTTCTAAGGGTGGTAATACTTTAATAATATTTTATGAGGATTTGTTAGCCTTCGACTCTCAAATTGCCGAACTAATAAGAAAAGATCCCGAAACTCTTTTAGAAAACGCAACAGAAGCTTTTAAAAACATATTAAAGTTTCAAGGAAGTAAATTATCTGATAAAAACTACTTTGTAAGAATAACAACCAAAGACGATAAGAGCCCTTTACACATCTCATTGAGAGGGTTAAGGGCAAAAAATATTGACAACTTTATCTGGACTAATGGAATCCTCGTTAGGATCTCAACGATACGACCGAAATTAATAGAAGCGACATTTGAATGCATGATCTGCAAAACACAATTTGAAGTACTTCAGCTTAGTTCTAAAATAAAATGGCCTAATTTTTGTATTAACCCAAGATGTAAAGCTAAAACTCAATCAGATTTTCGGCTTGTTTCAAAAAACTCAGAATTTATTGATTGGCAAAGTATAATGATCCAAGAAATTCCAGAAGATTTGCCACCTGGTAGAATTCCTAGATCCGTTCAAGCAATTTTAACCCACGATTTAGTTGATATCGTAAAGCCAGGTGATAGAGTAAAATTAATGGGATCTTATAAATCCGTTTTAGCCCAATCTACAAAAGGCATAAATAGTACGCTATTTAAAACATTTGTCGATGTAAATTATATCGATCCTGAAGATAAAAGCGAAGGTTTCATCGAACTTACCAAAGAAGATAAAAAGGCAATTGAAAAGCTATCTAAAGAACCTATGATACAAAAGAAAATTGCCAGATCTATTTCACCCGTAATATATGGAAGAGAAGAACTTAAATTGGCTACTGCCTTAACCCTATTTGGAGGTACAAGAAAGAAAAGGCCAGGAGGCGGCTATAAACGAGGTGATATTCATATTTTATTCGTTGGTGATCCAGGTACAGGTAAATCTGAGATACTAAAAAGTGCTATTGAAGTATCACCTCGCGGGTTATATACGTCTGGCAAAGGTGCTTCAGCTGTCGGTTTAACGGCGGCAGTTATTAAAGATGCAGATACAGGTCAAATGAATCTTGAAGCAGGAGCTATCGTGTTAGCAAACGGAGGTGTAGCAGCAATAGACGAGTTTGACAAAATGGATACTTCTGATAGATCTGCTTTGCACGAAGCAATGGAACAACAAACTGTTAGTATTGCTAAAGCAGGGATAGTTGCTACTTTAAAAGCCCAAACAGCAATTATAGCTGCAGCAAATCCACGGACTGGAAGATACGATAGATATAAAACGCCCACACAAAATATACATCTACCTCCTTCACTTTTGTCTCGTTTTGATTTGATATTTATTGTTATAGATAGACCAGATCCCGCTGAGGATGCACAAATGGCGGAATTTATTTTACAGAATTCGATGATAGAACTAAAGGACAGTCTTGATAGCAAAACAGGACATGTAGCGCCTATTCCAGGGGATCTCCTAAAAAAATATATTAAACATGCTAGAAGAACTTGTCATCCCGTTTTAACTGAAGAAGCAAAGGAACAAATAAAGGAATTTTACTTAAAACTACGAGGGCAATATGATAGTGAAGACGCAATAGTCTCCATTCTAGCGAGAAACTTAGATGCACTCGTACGATTATCCGAAGCTTATGCAAAAATGGCTTTAAGGGACAAGGTAATCAAAAGCGATGTAGAAGGCGTTATTAAATTATTTAAAAGGTTTTTAAAGGATACCGGATATGACGAAACGACGGGAAAAATTGATATGGATCGAATTTTAGTTGGACAATCTAGAAGTTCTATAAGTAAACTCGACAAAATGCTTACTAGGCTAAAAGAAATTTTTGAAGATGGTAATTGGAAAGCATTAGAGAGGAATAATGTTATTCAAATTCTCGAACTCGAAGAAGATTTAAATGAAAAATGGATCAAAGACGCTCTTGAGGAGTTAATAAAGGAAGGAACTTTATACGAACCCAGAAATAATATGCTTAGATTTACAAATAAAGACGACTAAAACAATTTTATAATTGTTTAGACAATTAAATCTTAAAAAATTTAAAACAACACTTCTTTTTTACAAAAACTAATGGAATATGTACTGCTAAAGGTTTTGAATGGGACATAATTTTTATATTAATGCTCACAGATAACTTCTTTGCTTCCAATGAATCCAGAAATCCAAAAGTATCAAGAAATACGATTCCTGGCGTTGATAAAATTAAACACTGTTCTCTCTTTACGACTGCTGATAATTTATTGAAATATAAAAAAATAAATAAGTTAATAATTGGGTTATGACTTCTTTTTACTTAATTTTTAAAAATTAATATTAGGTGATTTTTATCTCTGTTGTTATTGAAAATTTAAAAGAAGCTATAATAGGAGAAAGCAATGCTAAAAGAAAATATGAGCTATTTGCCGAAAAGGCACTAAATGAAGGTTTTCCAGAGATAGCTCACTTGTTTAAAGCCATTTCTACTGCGGAATCGATCCATATAAAAAACCATTTAAAGGCAATTGAAGAAATTAAGAAAAAATCTGTCGATTTAAATGCAATCGTTAATATTGAAGAAAAGGTTTTAAAAAAACAAGTTAGTAATACCAGAAATAATTTAATCCAAGCAATCGCTGGAGAGACATTTGAATTCAAGAAAATGTATAAAACATTTATGAAAAATGCTAAAAAAGACGATGTTTATTTGGCAGAATTTTCGTTTGATTTAGCAAGAATGGCTGAAATTGTTCATAGCAAATTGTATATTAGATTTCTAAAAAAACTTGATAAAAAAGAACCTTTTGAAGATATAGACATATATGTTTGCCGGATTTGTGGAAATGTCGAGTTAAAAAAAAAACCTAAAATTTGCCCTAATTGTGAACACGATCAAAAGTTTTTCATGAAAGTATAATTTTGTAATAGATGTTTCTAGAAAGAAATACAAAAACTATTATAACGGAATTAGCTGTTCTAACCATAATCCAATAACTAAGGATGCTGTAAATGCTACAACTCCAATAACGACCATCTCTAAACCTCCTTTTATAGCTGATTCACCAGTAATTTTTGTTTTTAAACCTCCAACGATGAAAAGAGAACTAAGAGATAAAATTGAAGAAAATATAAGTGAAATTAACCCTAAATTTAGAAAATAAGGCAATTGAGGGATAAGGGCTCCAACAATAAAAGAAAAAAAAGTTAATAACGCTCCTATAATCGGATTTTCAGATTCTTCTAAACCTAATTCGTTTTTTATTAAAAATTCTAACCATTTATCCTCGTTTGTTGTAATAGATTCTACACATGGATCTAAAATTTCTTCTTTTATCCCCATTTTTTTAAAGATATCTCTTACTTCTTCCTTCTCTTCTTCAGGAAAAAGTAAAATTTCAGCTTTTTCTTTTCTAATTTCATTTTTAACATAATTATATTCAGATTTTGATGAAATATATTCACCAAGTCCCATACTAACAGCTCCGGATACCATTGCTGCAATTCCAGTTAATATTACAATAGTATTATCCCCACTTTTTATTAAAGTTGCTGCAGCAACCCCTACTAATAATGTAAATGTTGAAATGAGCCCATCGTTCAAACCAAGAATTACGCTGCGAATCTTACCGCCGCCTTTTATATGTTCTTCCTTTCTTTCTGACATAATAAATCATTTATAGGGAGTTTTTTTACAAAAAACTTTATGATGATTTAAAAAATTTAATTATTTGTAAAGTAAAAATATAATATTAATATTAAAGACCGTAATTTATATTTAAGAATTCATAACAATTAATCATTATTTAAGAAGAGATTGAAAAATGAAAGCTGCCGTTTTTGTAGATGTTAAAAAAATTACTTACAAAGAAGATTATCCTACACCAACTCCTGGACCAGACGATGTTATAGTGAAAGTACATTACTGTGGAATATGTGGAAGCGATGTTACAAATTTTAAAATTAAAATGTATCAAGTGCCATTAATTATGGGACATGAGTTCGCAGGAGAGGTTGTCGAAATCGGAAGTAACATTACAAATGTTGAAATAGGTGATAAAGTTTGTGGAATTAATGTTTTATTAGATATTAGCCAAGGGCAGTTAGATGGAATGGGTATCTTTAAGGACGGTGGATTTGCAGAATTCGTTCGGGTACCTAAAAAATATTTATTCAATATTCCTAAATCTGTTTCAATTAAAGAAGCAATAATGATAGAATCATTTGCTAATGCTGCAAGAGGGACAAAATTATCTAAAATCACTTCAAATCAAAATGTAATTATCATTGGCGGAGGAAATATAGGTCTTTGCTTTTTAAATTATTTGGTTAGTGAAAGAGATCCCAATTATATAGTTGTAATTGAACCTCAAAAATTTTTAAGAGAAAAAGCTAAAGAGATGGGCGCAACAGAATCGTTTCCCCCTACCATAACCAAAATTAATAAATTTATTAAAAAATTTGGTAAACCTTCTTTTATATTTGACTGCGCAGGGAACGAGCGATCTTTACTTATGGCAATTGATTTAATTAAGCGTGGAGGTACTGTATTATTAGAAGGTGTACATAAGGGGCGTATTTCCTTCCCAATGTTTTTAATAAACTCTAAAGAAGTGTGTTTGAAAGGTGTTCTTGGTCACGATCGAGACGATATACTTATGTCTTTAAAATTTTTTGCTCAAAATAAGATAAAAGCAGAAAAACTTATTTCACACGTAATACCGATACAAGATATACAACAAGCATTTGAAAAGTTCCTTGAACCAGGCGAAAGAGATTTTATCAAAATAGCAATTAAATTATAAGAACAAAATCTTAAAATTAAAAAGTACCTAAGAATAACAAAGTTATTGCATTATTTTTAGAGCATATTCAGATATCATTTCAAAAGATTTCTCGACATTTTCGCCATTCTTAGCAGATGTATGAAAAATTAATTTAGCATTTATTCTTTCTCCTATGATTTCTACATCGTTTTCAGAAATGTTTGAATTAAGATCTGATTTATTAGCTAGTAAAATTATTGGAACCTCAGCACAATATTTTTTCATATCTGGGCTCCAAAATTGTACTATTTGTTCAAAAGTGTTTCTTCTCGCGAGATCTCCAACAATTAAAGCTCCATGAGTCCCTCTGTAATATAAATGTCTCATTTTTATCCATTTTTCTTGCCCAGCTATATCCCAAATTTGAATTGAGACTTTTTTATCTGAGTTTAAATCTACCTTTTTAATAAACATGTTCGTACCTATTGATGCTCGATAATCTTTAGTAAAGTGTCCAGAAACGAATTTTTTTACTAAACTCGTCTTACCGACTCCGGCTTCTCCAATAATTATTACTTTAATACGATAAACCATATTTTTTCAAAACTTTCTATTGAATCTTTAAATTTTTTTAGCAATTAACATAATAAAAAATAGTAAATACTTTATTTATTAAATCCTAAATTAAAAAGTAATTATTGTTTTTTGAAATATTCGAGATGAGATAGTAATGAAAACGGGTATAGTATACGATCCTATTTATTTAGAACATCGAATTGGCGTTCATGTTGAAAGCCACGAAAGACTGATTGGTATTATGGATTTTTTAAAAGATGAAAAGGTGTTGGAAAATCCTAATTTCGAATTAATTCAACCTAGAAAAGCTACTACCGAACAAATTAAATATGTCCATCAAGAGAGCTTGATTAACGAAGTTAAAGAAGTTAGTGAAATAGCTCAAGTTACGGGTCATATTCAACAACTTGATATGGATACAGCAGTATCTGCTAAGACTTATGAAGCTTCTTTATATAGTGTTGGAGGTAATTTAAATGGAATTGACGAAATTTTAGACGGTAAGGTAAATAACGTATTCGCGGCAGTAAGACCTCCAGGACATCACTCAAACGCCTATAAATGTTCAGGGTTTTGTATATTTAACAACATCGCTATCGCTACAGAGTATCTATTTAGAGAAAAAAATATTAAAAGAGTAGCCATAATTGATTGGGATTGTCATCATGGAAATGGGACTTCGTCTATTTTCTATGAAGGATCTGAGAATGGGGATGTCGTAATATTTAACTCTCACCAAGACGGTAGAACATTATATCCTGGTAGTGGTTTTATCGATGAGATAGGTTCAGGGAAGGGGGAGGGAAAGATAATTAATTTTCCTATGCCTCCTAGGGCTGCCGAAGATATTGTAATGTTATATTTCAAAGAAATAGTAAACCCAATATGTCAAGAATTTAAACCAGAATTTATCTTAATTTCTGCTGGGTTCGACACTCATTGGACGGATAGATTAACCAATATGGGATGGACAATTCAAGGACCCGCAACTTATCTAAAAAGCATAAAGACTATGGCAGAAGAACACGCAAATGGAAGAATTTTGATAACATTAGAAGGGGGATACGAGATCGATAAACAAGCAAAAGCGGTATATAATTGTTTGCAAGTTCTTAATAATAATTACGACAACTTAATTGAAGAAAAACCTAGAAAATCTGGTGAAGAAGTTTTAAATTATGTAAATAACAAAATAATTCCCGAATTAAAAGAACATTTAAAACCCTATTGGAATTGCTTTTAATTTTTAAAGTTCCTTTCAAAAAATAATACGCCTTTGTGTTATAATATAAACTAAAATTTTTAAACAAAATCCACTATTAAAGTTACAAACTATAGTAATTTTTATTATTAAACAATAAGAGAAGATAATTATGTCGGAAGAATATGAAAGAGATGACGAAGATGAATATAGACCACGTGCCCCTCCTCCGGGTCAACCTCCATCTATGCCTCCACCTACAGTACCTCCACCAATAGCTCCCAATTATCAACCGGAAACTACTATTCCTAGTGGTCCTTCACAGGCAGATTATAACACAATAATGACTCAGGTTCAAGAGAAAGACAGAACACTCTATGAACTACAAAATCAGATAAATGAATTTAATGCTCAATACGCTAATTTAAATGCGCAATTTTTAGATAAAGATAATCAAGTAAGACAATTAACTGGACAAGTTCAATCTCTTCAAACATCAATGGAAAGCTTTCAGAGTCAAATTACACAGTTAAATAATGAGAAGGCTCAACTACAAGCTCACATTCCTCAATTACAAAATCAACTTCAACAAGTTCAACAAGAAAATATGACCCTACAACAACAAATTGGCCCATTACAAGCCCAAATCAACAAATTACATGAAGAAATCAATTATAAAGAAAAAAGAATTCAGGAATTGAAGGAACCCAAAGCTGTCATGCCATCAAGTTTATCTCAAGGGATTACTTCACAAACTCCATCATACGGTAGTAGCCCTTCTTTTGGACTTTCAACCGATTCTACACCAATTTCGACCCCTGCCCCCACTCCAACACCAACGCCTAGTATAAGCCCGGGACTTGGATCGGGAAGGAGAATTTGCCCTAATTGTGGAGCAACTGGATTTGCGATTAAGGAGGTTGAAGATAAATCAAAAATTATAAGTTACATCCCTAAACCGATTTTTGCAAAGAAATCTATCTGCACCAAATGTGGTTTTGAATTTTAAATTATTTTTATTTTTCAACTTTTTTATGTGAATATAAACAAAATCTAAATTCAATATTTTCGTTTATTTGGTTTTATTAATCAATATTTCATATAAATTTGAATTACTAGGAAAATTATTTATATCATTATTTTAATTAATATTGCAAACTTAATATAGAAAAGTTAAGGGTAAAATAGAGTAAGTATGTCAGAATTTCGTGAGGATTTATTAGTCTCTACCATTAATAAAAAACGATTAGTTAAAATCATTCTTACAGCCGCTTTATTGGTTGCCTCGTTTGCATTTTCAGTCTTCTTGTTTAGCCTTCTCTGGGGGACCCAAAGGCCACTTCCAAGCGACCGATTGTTAGACGCAGAATATGAAGATGTTGTTTTGATAATACCTCCCTTTCCTTATAATATGTCAGATTTTCAAGATCAATTTTCAGACCTTAATTTAACCCAAGACCAATTACAAGACCTATTAGACGCATTACAAGATATGTTTGATGGAGATATTGATGATTTAGACTTAAGTGATTTTTCACAAGCAATGGCAGCCCTTATGTTTTCTGAGGTCGAAGCATTTAGAGTTCGTAATTACGATCAATCGATTTTTGAAATGGAACAAAAACTATGGCGATATGAGAGTTTTGATGAATATAACGGTTCAACTTGGCATTCTACAGCAGCAAGCGCACCAGCTGATTTTTATGAATCTTCAGACTATTGGGCTTTTCATAGTGATAAAGATTTAATAGAGATAGAAATGCCTTTATCTGCAAATGCTGGAACAAATTCCTTTGTAATTCCGTCCTTTTTCCCTGATCCTTATATCATAGATGAAAGTTTCAGTTCAAGTCATGGATTTATTGATTATTTTAACAACCCTCCAAATTTGTATAAAGATGATTATAATTGTACTACACTTCATATTGATTTCAATACAGAAGGAGATCTAAATATGACTTATAATATGTTTGGATTAGATTTGCCCACAAGTGCGGAAATTGCTGCAGTGGCAATCGAACCGCTTCATACTCCTGATACATTAGAAAGTAAGTATCTCAAATTAAGAGGTGATACTGTAGATAATTACATTAATGACTGGGACGATTTTGCGACTCATGTTAATATCTTAAATGGTACAATGTCTAAATACTTAAACGGTACTATTTCTGAAAGTGCTTATGAAGTAGCAGATAAAATCAGAACATATTTATATTATAATTTTAATAAAATTACAGATCCGGATCAATATACTCCTGCTCCTGATGGGTATGATTATATTGAATGGTTTTTAGAGCAGGGAACTGGTTATTGGCCGGACTTTACATCAGCATTTTGTGCATTTGGAAGAGCTTTTGGTCTCGCAACGAGATTTGTTGATGGGTTCAATAGTTTTGGGATACAAGAATTCCTAGATAATGGACGAGACACTTTTGCTATTAAATACAGGAATTTATATAATTGGGCGGAGGTTTTTATACCTACAGCTCCCGGAGATGGATTTTGGATACAAATGGATGTATATTATGATATTGCACCTACTTCTGCAAATTACTCATTAACTCTTAATTCAGATTTTAATTCAGGATATAGGGGAGGTATTGCTAATATAACCGCTACACTAACTTTGGATGGCAGCCCCGCTGTTGGTGAACCAATTAATTTTTATGATTCCAACTCTGGTCAATATTTAGGTGAATCTTATACTGATATCAATGGAAATGCATCAATTTCAATTCCTCTTGATGATACACAAGTTGTCGGTCCCCACACTATATACGGTCAATTTTCTAATATAACCAATACAACATATTTTGAAATATACGGGGATATAGAAGTGAATCTTCTCAATGTAAATCCCCAATCAATTAATATAACAATTGATGATATCGCAAATATAGTAGGTTTTGTTGAAGATCCTATTAATAACCAAAGAGTAAGATGGGTACCACTAGATTTCAATTTATTTTATAAAGGAACCAGCGTTGAAGCTCATCCCAATCCTTTTGACTGGGGTCATCCGGGAAATTATGCATATACAGATGATAATGGTGATTTTGATTATTTTGTGACTTTAGATAATGGAGTATCTATTGGTCAATATGAATTAAGAGTAGATTTAAATATGTCAAGTAATAAACTGAATGCTTCAAGTAATAAGCTAGACTTAAATGTTACTAAAGGAATTGAAAAAGCTGTATGGTTTTATATAAATGATGTAGATAGGGTTATACATGATGCCCCAATTGTGAATAGAATTGCCACCATTACTCTAAAAGCAAAAGTAGTTAATGAAACAAACCATGCTTTACCCAATGAAATTGTCTCCTTTTATGATTATGATAGAGGTATTTTAATTGGTACTAATACTACTAATAATAACGGTGAAACTACTTTTGATTATGCTTTGGGCAATTTTAATACAATTGGCCCCAATCTTTTATATGCTAAATTAGGAGGTAAAGAGAATTATTCATATTTTATATTAAATGAGGAACCATGGATAAATATTATATCTGGTCCAACACCAAGAGAAATTAACAGAACTGCTGCAGGTGCTTCTAATACTTTATTTAATATCGAAGGAGAAATTTTAGATCCCATCAATAATAACCCAATTAGAACATCTCAGTTAACTTTGAAACTAATTAGAGGGGGGACTGATTACTCTTCATATTTAATTCCTAATGGGGATATTTACATAGATTTTAATGGATATTTCAATATTAATTTTGAAGTCGCTTCAAATACACCAGTAGGAAACTATAGCTTAAGGTTAGATTTTAATGGTACTATAGATTGGGGTTGGCACCCAGAATATAGTACTTCCTTTGATTTACCATATATTAATACTTCAAGCTCATTTTTAAATAAATTGAAAATATCAACTCCCACCACTTTACTCTTTAACTTTTGGATTGATGGAACCACATCTTATGATTATAACAATCCCGTGATTTATCCGGATTCTAATCTAAATTTAAGCGTTTATCTAGAATCAGATGGAATTCCAATAGGAGATGGAGAATCGATTGATTTTTTTGATGTTACTCAGAATGTAAACATAGGTTCTGCCCAAACTCTTAATGGTTTTGCTAGCTTAATCTATGACACAGGACCATCAGCTGTAGCTGGACCTCATCAAATTTATGCATGTTGGGGGGCTAATTTCAATCATTCCTACTTTATTATTGACAATCCTATAAGCTTAACTCTGAACTCTGGACCCAACCCTAGAGAGATTATGAGAACGGGAGTAACGCAAAGAACATTTAACCTTCAAGGAGATTTAACCGATTTCACGTTAGGAACTCCAATAAAGTATGGATTTATTTATGTTTATCTTTTTGACGGACCCATTGATGTATCTCATTATCTTGTACTAGAAAGTGGTTCACAAAGATTAGATCAAACTGGCGTTTTTGATTTAACTTATTCAGTATTAAGCTCAACCCCCGAGACTAATTATACCTTACAGATTGAATTTTCCGGTACCTTTATGTATTCCTGGCCATATAATCTGAACAATGAACATGATTTTTATTTAGGAGGTTTTAGTAACTTTACTGATATTGATATTGCTAGCAATGAACTAAAAGTAATTGATCCTGAAAATCTTGATATTTTGCTTTCTGTAGAAGGAAATCCAACATTACCTTTTTATAATAACACTAATCCTCCAGAAACCTATAATTTTGGTGACACTGTTCACATCCAGGTTCAAATAAATCACGCACTACCATTTACAGGAAATACTGTATATCTTTATGATGACTTTACTTCTACTCTTATTAGTTCACACATTTTTACCAATGAGACTGGTTTCTATCAATTTAATATTCAAACAAATGATCTTCATGCCGGGTTAATTAGATTCCGAATCAATTATCATACTTATAGTACTTTTAATACTACCTATATTGTTATTAATGAAACGATTGATATTTCTATAAATATTGATCGATATGTTATTCAACGTGATTTCCATCAGTTTGATGTCTGGGGGGTACTACAACAAAATGGAACAAATCTAGATGGGCTAAATATTGGCCTATATCTATTAGATAGTTCATATACTGATGTTACAAGCAGTTATTTAAATATAAATGGCCCTCAATTTTATACTGTCAATGGAGGAAATTATCAATATTATGACAATTCTATCTTCTTGAGTTGCCCGCAAGGACAATATTATATACTGATATATTTTACAGGAAGTATAAATGAAGCAGGAATCTCTTTAAACAATTATATGATCCCAACTTTTAGCTCTTTTGAAGCAATAAATATTACAGCAGGGACTACTATTACTGGAAATTATGATACAGAAATCGTGAAGGATGATTTCTATGAGGGAGATAATTTATTTGTTTATGGCTATTTATATTGGGATAATGGAACTCCTATGACATTCATGCAAGTCGAGGTCACAGTTAGGAATAATCTTGGACAAACATTAGCGACAGCAACAGGTTCTACGGATATTAATGGCTTCTTTAACATCACTTTACCCATTGGATCTTGGCCTTCAGATGCTGAAGTATGGGTAAGTTTCTATCCTGAGGATAATTTCAGTTACCCAGAATATTATTATGTCGAATTCTATGAAATTGAAGTTTTTAGAGAAACTTAAAATAACTAAAATCCCATAAAATGATTAACATGATATTAATAAATCTTAGAGCTACAAGCAAAAAAACAAGGGTTAGGCTAGTTCTTTTGCTTATATTCTTAGGAATGTTTTTTAATCTAAGTTTTGTTAAAAATGAACTTCTTACTAACAATCAATCGCTAAGGTCCTCGGGTATTTGGGCTACATTAGATCTTGAGCCTAACCCATGGTTTAACGATACAGAAATTCCTCATAACACACTTCTAACAATTAAAGGAAGACTTTGGAACCGGATTACCGGTGATAATAAATCAGGACATACCGTAGAATTAGAAATCGATAGTATAATCAATAACAGTTACACTGATCTTACTGATATTGATGGAGTATTTGAAATAGATTATATTGTTGATCCTTCACTAGATATTTATTCTTCTCATATAATCGAAGCGATTGTTCTTGATCCTCTTGATACTGTTGAGTATCGTGGGTATTATATTATTAATGTAAATACTACTTCTTATTTCGATATTGTTGGACCTCCAACTCCAAAACTTATAGGAGATTTTTTTGATCCTAATGCTTATTTGCGGATGGAAAGTGGCTCTAGTATCCCTTTTGCAAGTTTAAGTTATTATTGGTATGATAATGCTCTGCTTATTGACACTAATTTTGTTTCGACTGATGGGAGTGGATATATCCAAAATATCCTGATTCCCGATATTGGTATAGATGATTTAGATTTACTTTTATCATATGAATCACCTCCCGAGATTGGATATTCTGATAGTTTTATTACAGAAACAAATCTATTTTCAAACATTTCATGTGTATGGGATTTACCTACAACGATTCGAGCATTAAGTGACCTTGAGATAGCTGGAAGAATAATTTCTAGCACTAATCCTTCTATTGCGATAAGAGATACAGAAATTCAAGTTTTATATAATGGAATACCTTTACCAACAACAATAATTACAGACTCTAAGGGAGATTTCTCAATTACACATTCTCTCTCCAATTCAACAGGAGTAGCTTCTATATCAGTTCGATTAGTAGATGATCTAGGAAAAAATATATATACAAGACATTTAATAACTATTCAAACCGCAGTTTCACAAACAGGTCCTGGAACGATGATTCCCCCTTTTATGATGTTTTTCTCTATTTTTCTGCCAATCTTAGGAGCACTTATTGGTGGTTTAGCATTTTATGGTTATCGTTATTATAAGAAGCAAGATAAATTATCAAAAGTAGTAAATCTACCTCTTGAAAGTAAAATAATAAATCTGAAAATTCTTAAAGATACGGGAAGATTAGAAGAATCTTTATCCTACCTTTTTAACGCAATTTATATGGATTTAATAAATGCTAAGTTTGGAAGAATCCGAAGTGATAATGAAACTATAAGAGATTTTGCTATAATTTCTGTTAAAAATCTACAGTTATCTCCATCCACACTTTATCCCTTTATACAAAAAGTTGAGGAAATTATTTATGCTAAACCGTTTCAAATTACAGATAAAGAATTTTATAACGCAATAAATTTATTTTCCCCTATCTATTTCGAATTAACAGGCTACAATTTTGAATTAAATTTTTAATAAATAGATGTAAAAACAATAAAATAAAAAAAAAAGTAGAAAAAAATTTAAAGCCAAAAAAAATTATGAATTAAATAATTTAAAAAATTACACAAATTGGTAAAGAATATGGCAAAAAAGAAAAAATCAAAAAAAGAGCAAGAACCTGAAGTAGATATCAAGCAAAAATTTGAGAATGCAAAAGTACTAGTTGATACTAATAGAGCAAAAGAAGCAATAGCATATATCTACCTTATTTACAACGATATAATAACAATAAAATTCAAAAAACCACGATTAGCTCACCAAACGATACGAGAATATGCGATTAGATGCGTTACCGAGTTAGATCAAAAGCCAGAATCCATATACCCTTTTATTAAAAAAATCGAAGATATTATATATGGAGGGGTAGAACCAACAAATAAAGAGCTAAATTTTACAGTTCAGCTATTTTCAAATTTATACAACGATATAACAGGAAAGACATTGCCAACAGTAAGTTTTCAGTAAAAAATAAAAAGTATATATCAAAATATGTAAAAAAATACGCATTATAGATATTAAAATGTCGAGTGTAGGAAAACCATCAGGAAGTAATGTTACTTTTTCAAAGGGCATAATCATAGCGTTTTTCACGGTTTTTCTCATAATCTATGGTATTTTTATTACTAATTTCATCGAATTTTATCCTTTGTATAATCCGGGCGAAGCTCTCCCATTTTTTATAAGTTATATCCCCCTTGTTTGTTACATTGGAGCGATATTTTTAGGATTTGGCCTAGTAATTTTTATTAGAAATACAACTATTCAAAAATCAAGAGAAATACAATCTCGCAAAAAAGTGAAAACGGGGACTGCGTATAAAGAGGCTTTGTTTTTAGTAATTTTTATCTTTTCATTTATACCTTTATTTGGCTCAATACTCGATTCGGGGAAAAATGATCAAAATTTCTCTGTTTATAATAGTGAATGGAATGGTGCAACCGATTTTAAGAGCACTATTGAACTTGAAGGTTATGATGTAATGACTATTCAATCCAGCTTGAGCGCCACAGAAAGACTAAATAAATCTATTTTGTTGATTCTATTAGGGCCTAATCAATTTTATAATCCGGTATTTGAGATACCATATTTCATTGATTTTTTTGATAGCGATATAAAAAATTCGTTGTTTATATGTCACGACCATGGAAGCACGAGCACGCTCTTATGGGAAATTTTTATTGCAAGTGCAATAGATCCAGATCTTCAAGGAGCCGTACCCGTTACGATATTTCCTAACGGTATATTACGTGATAACCTCTCATACGATACTCGTCCAGATTTTCCAGTAATAAGGTCGTTCTCGCCCCATCCTACTACTGTGGGAATTAGCGATGTTATTCTCTCCCAAGCGTCTTGTGTTGTTGGAGGTCCGTTTATTTCCTATTTTGGATGGGATTTAGTTGGTTCTAGTTCTGATTATGGATATGTTGACAAAAATAACGACCACATGTATAGTTTTGAATATGATTATGTTGATTTAAGTATGGTAGCAGGAATAATCCCTGGATTTCCTGCTAGATGGCCACTTGGTGGTTATTCACAAGGGGTTTTTATGGCTAAAGATGCTGGAAATTCAAGAGTTTTCTTATCAG
>JAHQWH010000099.1 GCA_029856105.1 Promethearchaeia archaeon
CTCTTTTTCGATAATACGAATTAATTCCTGAAATGAGAGACATGGCGGGAATAATACACTTAGCAAACTTGACCGGACCAAATAGAACAAAATCGCTTCCAGCGTTAACGCAATATGCCATTAATGACGCAATTCCACCACATCTAGACGAATCACCATATTTTTTAACGAAATCCCATCCATAAATTGCGTTGGCGGGAGCGAAGCCTACGGGTAATCCCAATTCAGATTTTACTAGCCTTACTGTCTCAACGTTAATTGCAATCGAAGGTAAGTCTAAAACTGCGGTATCAATCATGATATTTTCAATGTTAGCTCTTTGAGCTTTTGATATTAATTCATTCTTTAGAAAATCTAATTTCTGCTTAGGAAATATGTATCTGTTTCCAAAAGTTAGTAAAACTGCGTGCTTTACTCCAATTTCTTTTAGTTTATTTAAGCTCTCTTCGCTTGTAGCATCGTCTATACTGTTTAAAATAGCTCTATCCAATAAACCAATTTCTTTAAGTCCTTCCATTGCCGGAATGCGCGAAGCGTCGTTTAATCCGTCAACTAAGAAGGGGTAATCGACGATGTCAGCAACATATTCGCATTCTTTTAATAAAGCATCTGGATAGCCCCCAACTACATCAACTATTCCTTGCATTCCCGTCTCTTCGATAATCTCGGAGTATTCGTTCAACTCTTGTTCGACAAGCTTTTTATCGAATTCACCTTTCTTTTCGTCAATCAACGCAGCGTGATTAGTGTAAAATACGGTGGCAATCATTACGACGGGGTTTTCCCCTGGCTGCCCTCCGATTCGGGTCGTTCCAATTTCAATAGTTTTTTGTTCTTTTTCAAAATTTAGCATAATAAACATCAATTACGTTTTATTTATTGAACTAATTATATATTTTAATTATTTTTTACCTTTTTTAGGTTCTTTCGAGAGTTTAAATCTCTTACTAAGTAAAGTACCAATATATATAATAGATATGATGAATTCAGGGATCCACTTATGTAATAAGAGGATAATTATTGCTGCGACAAAAGAACTTGCAGCGCTAATTGAAACGTGAATGCTTTCCCAAGGATAGCCGAGATAATATAACTCTATCTGAATTAACATGCGAATAATATTTACAACGTAAAAGATCAACGACGAAATAAATAGCGATTTAGTTTTTCTCCAAATAATGTCTTTATTTGTTTCTCTATCTTGAGAATGGGGAGAGCATATAATGATCCCAGCAAAAATACAGATTGCTTGAACACCCGTGCAAAAGGTTTCAAAAGAAATACTACCTAATGGATCGCCGGCGGCATTACCAATAAAATCAAAACTCCAATGGTTTATACTAGTTGGCGTATAGTTAGCACTTACTCCCATATCAAAAAATAGATTAAGAAAGTATACTGTTTGCTTAACTACGATTTCATGTAACCAATACTGGGGTTCCGTGTCAAAAAAGAAATATATCAGATAAGCCAATATCGGAGTTCCAACAGCTAAAATTACGAGCGAATTAATTGAAAATATATACTTTTTATTTTCAAACTCGATAACTGGTTTCTTTGACTTCGTTCCTTCTTCTAATTTTTGTTCGGAACTAACATCTTTGACGGTTTTATCATATTTGTCAGTTATAACATAGCTTAGAATTACAAGTAAAGGTATCATAACTATGCCAAAATTATATTTTGAAGTAGATTCCATTAAAGATATCGAAAGCCCTATAACAAAAGAAAAAGCCAAACTTAGGTTGTGCGTTATTAAAACTCCGACTTTTTTACTTATAGATAAGGATTTAGCAGAAAAAAAATAGATAAGAAAATTATAAATAAAGATTAAAAAGAAGAAAATTGCTAATATTACGAATATATTTTCTGAAAATATAAAAACAATGCCAATAAAAAAATCAACTACTAATATGATTGGAAGTGCGAACCAATTAATATATTTATATGGAATTTTTGATAAATTCATATTATGTACAATACTTAGCTGAATAAGAAAAATTATTAAAAAGTGCTTATAGCTTTTTTGATTAAATATTAATTTAGATAATAATTAGAAATTTTATTTTCGTTTGGCTCGTCGCTTCCTGCTGGTTAAGGATTCCTTTACCAATTGGTTGTAATGGACAATACTTTTACGAGCTTGTTCGAGGTATTAATTATTTTTAGATTCGGATTGCTATGAAAACTTTAATGTTATTTAAACGAAAGTTTACATGTCATTTTAATCTTTTATAGAATAGTCAATATTTTGGCGCCAAATTGGGGATTTATCCCCTCTAGCCTTCTTTTCATCGATGACACGAGTAACCGTATAAAAAGGAACTTTAACTACCTTCGTTCCGTCGTATTTCTTTATTTTCTCGCGAAAATCGTCTAAAAATTTCTTTCTTTCCTCGTGGTCTTCCTCGCTTTTTAGCTGATCTTTCTCGTATTCCCAATCAGAGTATTTAATAATTGTCTGCCTAAGTTTCTCTGTAATTTTACTCTTATGTAACATTAAAAAAACTCCAAGAACCATAAACGCTAAACGCGATTTTTTCTCGTAAGCGTAAGCGATTAATTGATCGTACGCCCTTTCAATTAAAATTCTTAAATTAAGTTATTTTTTTAAATAGATAGGATATAAAATATAATTGCTATTAATTATTTTTTTAAGGAGGGATAGTGCTGCCAAGTAATACGGCTAAATAAAAGACAAAACAAATCTATCGGTTTCAGACTTATGACTTATTATTTAATTCTCTTCTTATTGTATTGAATATTTTATATTAGATATTATAGAAAGAATTGTCCAGACGCTATTGATTTATATATAAAGGCGTCTATAATAGTAATACTACAAAAATGTAGGGAATTAATATGAAAAAAAAAAAATTATTTGTCGTTAGTATTAGTAGTCTAATTATTTTTGGCGTAATTGGACTTTCTGATTTTGGATTTGCATACTTAGTGCGACCCCCTCCACCACCTCCACCCCCTCCACCACCTCCACCACCTCCACCTCCACCATGTGACAAGTTGGGGGTTTTCTTTTATGCAACTGATGCGGGTTGGAATGCGGGAGATAATCAATATGCAGCATTAGTAAGGGGTCATATTGCCAATTATAAAGCCGTATTATTAGCTAAGGGATATTTTGAAGTTTTAGTTTATGAAGATGTGGTGAATCTTATTCAATTAAGTGGCTACTTTGATTATATTAATACATTAGTGGACGAATACGATGCTATATTTTTCTATATATGGGGGCATGGAATCTGGGAGTACGGCCATTCGTATGTAAGTCTAAAGCCTGATGGATTTAGGCTAAAGTCCTCAAGTTTCAATACGTTATTAGATGGTCTAGATACTAATAAAATTGGTTTTCTTGTCGATTCGTGTTATTCAGGTGGTTTTGTGTTGGATTTCCAAGACGATCCTTATCTTGCTATGACTTCAACTGATACCCAACATGTAATGGGAATTTGGGGGCTCTCTGGTGAAGCTTTATTCTCTAATATGTTTTGGTATGAAGCCGAGTTTTGGTCAAGTAATGCGGTACATTGCTGGAATTGGGCAGCTGCATGGAATTGGCCCCAATACCCTATGATATATAATGGCTTAAGTTCTTATACTTTCTTCTAATATTATCTTTTTTTTTATTTTTATTTATATTATGTATTACTCAATTCAATATTTAGGATTATTGCAGATTATAATCAAGAAAAGAAAAACATATGATCAGAAACAAAAATACAAGAGAATAGGAGAAAGCTCGCTTTAAAGAAGAAGTATTGGGTTTAAGAACGATTTTATAAATTCAAGCATTCTCCACATTCTCAATTAGACTTAAAAAAAAGTTACTATGTTTTATAAAATTAATTTTAAGATCGATTCAAAAATTATAAGCGAAGAAGAGTTCCTCTCCATGATCAACGAATAGCAAGTCATAAAGCACTAATTTTAATTCTAAATATAACCTTTTTTTTCAATTTTTTTATTGGATTTTAACACGCTAGCTCTTGTTCCCATTAGATAAGGATAAGGATCCCAACCAGATAACATATTTATTGTAAAAAAAAGTTTTCATAACAACCCGATTCTAAAAATGATTAATAGATATAATTGATTAGTTCTAAAAAGACTTATTACAAAGTTTAAATGAAAACGATTGAAAATGATAGATTTTTTTTTCAAGGCTTAATTTTTATTGTTGAGTAATTATTAAAAACTAAATTTAGAAAAAAAACAGTCGATTTAAAATGGAAGAAAGTAATGAAAATAAAGAAAATATCGATGGAAATGAAGTAAATACTGAAAAGGAACAAGAAAAAGAAGATATAGCTGAAGAAACCAAAGCAAAATTTACTTTTAAATGTACCCGTTGTGATAATTGTTGTCTAACTCGAGGACCAATACCAATTACATTCTGGGATATTGAATTATGGGCTAAAAATGGTGTAGTTGCTAATTTTTTACCATATTTGGATATATATCACAAACCAGATGGCGGAATAGATTTGATTTTTAAACCTTTACCACCTACTCCGAAAGAAGGAGAAGAAGAAACTCAGAGAGACCCCTTTGGAAACATCCCGATCGAAGATTTATTAGAGGAAAAATGCCCGCTTTACAATAAAGACCAAAAAGAATGCTTAGTTTACGATAACCGTCCTTTGAGTTGCAGAACATATCCTTTAGAATTTGACGGAAAAAACTTTACGGTCGTTGATGTAGATTGCCCTGGTATTGGAGAAGAAGGTATGAGTAAAGAAGACTTAAAGGAGATGAGGGAAACGGCAAAACATATGTTTTACGAGCTAACTCGAATGAGAATATCTTTACCTGTTTTGAGTCAGATAATTTCACAAAAAGTTATGATGGACTTAATGCGGCAAAACATGGAAGCAATGAGCAAAATGAGCGACGATGATCGAACGAAACTCGATGAAATTCTAAGAAAGGAGCAAGAGCCTCAACCGGACTAATCTTTTTTTTTCTTAAAATCAATTTAACAATTTGAAAGAAGAGATTATGAATGAAATTACGATTGGCAATTCTAAAATAAAGTTAAATCAAGGAGATATTACAGAATTAGACACTGATGTTATCGTGAACGCCGCAAACGCCCAATTAATTCTGGGTGGTGGAGTCGCTGGAGCTATAAGACGTAAAGGAGGGTCTTTAATTCAAGAAGAATGCAACAAGATCGGAGGAAGCTTCGTAGGTGGGGCAGTTATTACGACTGGAGGAAACTTAAAAGCTAAACGAGTTATTCATGCTGTTGGAC
>JAHQWH010000100.1 GCA_029856105.1 Promethearchaeia archaeon
TTTATACCCATTGTTTTTAATTGTATTTATTTGCGTTAAAATAATACTCGACTCGGCAGATAAATATCGTCCTGGTTCAATTTTGAACGAAGGTTTGCCTATATCCTCCGATTTTAATAACTCTATAAAAGGTTTTATAACAATTTTGCTGTAAACGTTCATATCTAACGGATCTTCTTCTGGTTGATAAGGAATCCCAAACCCTCCTCCAAAGTCGATAAATTCAAATTTAATATCGAGGGTTTTAGCTACTGTTTTAACGATATTAAGGTATTTTTCAGTTGGTTTCTCGTAATCGTAAGCGTTAATTATTCCAGAACCAATATGTTGGTGAATCCCAAAACTTTTGAAGCCAGATTCTTTTGCTTTTCTGTACGCCTCAATTGCTTGTTCTTCCAATATGCCAAATTTTACATCTTTACCCGCAGTAATGGTATGAATGTGATGTCCAGCTCCAATTTCTGGATTTATTCTGAAAGAAATCGTTGATTTTTCCTTTCCAAGCTTTTCATAAATATCCACTAACCGCTTTAATTGACCTAAACTATCCAAATTAACTAAAACATCGTTTTTAACGGCGAATTCAAAATCATCGTCCGTAAACATATTTCCGGTGTAAATTATTTTTTCTGGTGGAATTCCTGCTTTGAAACAAATAAAGATCTCTCCTTGTGATGTACAATCGAATGAAGCCCCTTCTGAATTGAGTATTTTTAAAATTGATAAATTAGAATTAGCTTTAACAGCGAAATGTATTTGATTATTCTTGTATTCGGAATTTACTACCTTTTTTAATATTCTATAACGTTCGCGAATCATTTGTTCGTTAATTACATAAATAGGAGTACCGTATTCTTCAACAATATCTAAAGTATTCGTATTGGCAAAATATAGCACATCGTCGCGATATTCTAAACCTTTATTATTTAACCAATCAGTATATTTCAAATTTGATTACCTCTGATTTAATAAACAATTTGCTTATTGAATAAAAAACTTTTTAGCGTTGTTTTTTGTTGCTAAAATTCAATTCTATCGATTGACCCTTCAAAAACTTTTTCTGCTGGACCTTCCATAAAAACCGTTTTTCCATTGTAAGTAATTATCAAATCGCCCCCATCGTTATGGATAGTAATTGGAACATCTTCGTCAAATAATCCTAAAATAGTTCCCGCTACCACAGCAGCGCAAGAACCCGTTCCACACGAGTTAGTAATACCAACACCCCTTTCAAAAACTCTTAGAATCGTTTCCTCTTTAGAAATAACTTTTACAAATTCTACATTTGTTTTTTTTGGAAAGAGTATGTTCGATTCTATAGAAGATCCGTATCTATTTAACTCTTCATCGCTTAAGGTCTCCTTTGTAAATATAATAGCGTGAGGGTTGCCCATTGAAACTGCTGTGAATTTAAAGATTTTATCTAAAGCTATAATAGATTCGTTAACGCATTGCTTCACAAGATCTTTTAATTCAACTGGGATTTGTTCACAATCTAAAATAGGAGCCCCCATATCGATTTTTACGGATTTAACTTTGCCATCAATTACATTGAGTTTTGCCACTACAATTCCTTTGAGCGTTTCAATTTCAATTTCGTCTTTTTTGCAAATGTCGTTCTCGTAAATGTATTTAGCAAAACATCGAACGCCATTACCACACATTTCTGCTTGAGAACCATCAGAGTTAAAGATTTTTATCCTTATTTCCGCGTTGTTTGGATGACAAACAAATAAAACCCCATCAGCCCCGATTGAGAAATGTCTAAAGCACAATTTTTTAGCCAAATCGGCCTTTTTAATATCAGGGATACCCCATTTGAGGTTATTTATTAAAATATAGTCGTTCCCTAATCCATGTTGCTTTTCAAAATCCAAGTTTTCTAAAATTATTTTATCCATTTTAAAGATACCTACAGTTATTTTAAAATTTTGAACCTATATTTATAAATTAATTAACCCTTTATTGAAAAAAATTTCTATTAAGAAAAATGTATTGGCAATTTATAATTATTCAATATCTTATATAACGATTGACAATACGACTTAGATTTATAATTCAATAAACCTTAAGTTAATATCAACGTTATATCAAACTTAAAACTATTATGAATACGGAATTATGAAACGTAAATTTCTCGCTTTTACCGTTTTTACTTTATTCATTTTAATCCCGCCCGTTAATGTTTCTGGATTCGAGCATATAGATAACATTAACGATGGAATTTCTGTATATTTTCTAGCTCATTTAAACAATAGTCAAACTATAGAAGTTAACGTAACTCGTACTGAGGATGGAAATTTTGCACTATTTCTATTTGATAAGCGTCCCAGTGAATCATTTATAGACCTTGATAAAAGCCTTAATTCAAGAATTTTCGATGTTGCGATAAATTATAGCTTAGACGATAACCCTTACATCAATTACACCGCGATAGAGTCAAAAATTTATTACATCCAACTTATTTTAATCGAGAACGGTCCCGACACCTTTTATTTACAATGTAATTTGGATAGCTTAACTCGTTATTACCTTCCAATTATTTCAGGATATAACATTAGCTTCATAATTATCTCGTTAATTCTTGCGTTTGCAATAATCTTGTATAGAGGAAAATTACATAATAAATTTAAAAATAAAATTTAGATTGAAATCTAATTGTTTATAAAAATCTAAAAATTTCTTTTTACATCATAAAATTTTGAAAAACATGTTTATTTACACTCTTCACATTCATAATATATATCTATGCGTTGCCCTTTAGGTTTAACTCTTATATCTGATATAATAACATTCCACATTTCTTTAACTTTATCACACTTGTAATCATGAATTTTTCCACATTCGGAACATATCATATTAATATGGAGTTCCATATCTGGATCATACCTTACACTTCCCTCATTAAATCCTAGTTCTTGTATTAAACCTAATTCTTTTAGAAGATGTAATGTCTTATAAATCGTTCCTATACTTATCATAGGATATTTTTTCTTTAAATTTTGATATATTTGCTCAGCTGTAGGATGATCTTTTCGAGAAAGTATTAAATCACATATTGCTAAGCGTTGAGCAGTTACTTTATATCCATTTTCTCGAAAAATTTTCATTAAATCTTGAGTATCCAAATGAATCACTGAGAATTTTTTACAAGTATATGAATAATTATATGATTTAAAATGCTTTTAAAAATAAAAAATAAGATATATTAATAATGGTTACTGTTTGATATTAATTATTATATAAGAATCATATTCTTATATAAGAGATTTAAATATTAAACATTCTTGTAATAATACTGAATAACCAAAAAAATAGTTGATTTTTAATGAACAAAAATGAGAAAAAAGAAGTCAAAAAATTAACGACCCAAGGAGGCGCCCCGGTACCAGATAATCAGAATTCTTTATCTGCTGGTGAGAGAGGACCTTTACTTATGCAAGATGCACATTTATTTGAAAAAATGGCCCATTTTAATAGAGAACGCATACCTGAACGCGTAGTTCATGCAAAAGGAGCTGGTGCATACGGTACTTTTACTGTGACTAAAGATATTACAAAATATACTAAAGCAAAAATTTTCTCAGAAGTCGGGAAGAAAACAGAGCTTGTAATTCGCTTTTCAACTGTGGCAGGTGAAAGAGGTTCAGCAGATACAGTTAGGGATGTTAGAGGCTTCGCTATGAAGTTTTATACAGAAGAAGGAAATTGGGATTTAGTTGGCAATAATACTCCCGTATTTTTTATTAGAGATGCTCTAAAATTCAGCGATTTTATTCATACTCAAAAACGTATGCCACAAACAAACCTTCGATCCCAAATAATGTGGTGGGATTTCTGGTCGCTAGTTCCCGAATCTTTACATCAGGTCACTATTCTTTTCTCAGATCGTGGTATACCAAGAGGCTTTCCACACATGAATGGGTATGGTAGTCATACTTATAGTTTCCTTAATGCAAATGATGAGCGTTTCTGGGTTAAATTTCACTTCAAAACCATGCAGGGTATTAAGAACTTTACTCAAGAAGAAGCAGATGAAATAGCTGGTAAAGATCCAGATTGGGCAACCCGTGATCTTTTTGAAAGGATTGAAAAAGGAGATTTTCCGAAGTGGAAACTTTCCGTACAGATCATGCCAGAAGTAGAAGCTGAGACTTACCAATGGAATCCATTTGATTTGACCAAAGTTTGGCCTCATAAAGACTATCCTTTAATTGAAGTGGGGATAATGGATCTTAATCGGAATCCTTCTAATTATTTTGCAGAAATTGAACAAGCTGCCTTTGATCCTTCGAATAAAGTTCCAGGAATATCTTTTTCACCAGATAAAATGCTACAAGCTAGGACTTTTTCTTATGCTGATGCGCATCGATATCGACTTGGTGTTAATTATCAAAGTTTACCTGTTAATAGACCAAAAGTCGCAGTAAGTAATTATCATCGCGATGGTTCCATGCGTTTTGACGGAAATAGTGGAAAATCGGTTGTTTACGAACCAAATAGTTTTGGTGGACCCATACAAAATCCTGCTTTTAAGGAGCCACCCTTAAAAATTTCAGGTGATGCAGATGCATATAACCAGCCTACAACCGATGATGATTTTATTCAACCAGGCAATCTCTACAGATTGATGCCATCTGATGAGCAAGATCGCCTTATTGAAAATCTTGTTAATAGTCTAAAGACTGTACCTGAGTTCATTCAAGAACGAATGCTCAAACACTTTTCAAAAGCTGACTCAACTTGGGGCGAAAGAGTCGCGAAAGGGTTGCGAAAGAATTAGGTTTAAATATTACACCAGAATTAGCCGCTTAATGAAGAAAATATTTTTTAAATAACTAACCCATTCTTTTTTTTATCTATTGAATTTCAGTTTTAGAATATAATTAAGCTAGAAAAGAATTCTAATTACAAATTCAAATATTCTTATCTAATGAAGAAATCTGTTAAAATTGCTCAGAAGTCAGTTTTTCTTCTACAACCTCAAAGATTTCTAAAAGCACATTGTCTGGAGCTTGTACCATAACATATTTCCATGATACTAAACTTTTTATCTGTTTTTTGAATTGAAATCCTTTATTTTTCATATGTGCAACAAGATTTTCTCAATATATCAAATTTAAAACAAAATTAACGTTCTAAACCCCAACGATCTCCACAAAAATAGATGGAAAGATAAAATAAAAAATTTTTTAAAATTTCAATTTCCATT
>JAHQWH010000102.1 GCA_029856105.1 Promethearchaeia archaeon
ATTTTAGCTTCATTGGAAAAGTTCGGATTAGCAGATAATACGATGGTGATTTTCACCTCAGATCACGGAGATTACATGGGAGACCACAGTTTAATATTAAAAGGAATCTCTCCCTTTAACGGTACTCTGCAAGTCCCTTTAATTTGGCGGGTTCCTGGCGTTACTAAATCAGCAGTTTCTGATGCGTTAATAAGTTCTGTAGATATACCTAAAACTATTCTTGAGTTACTAGATATCAAGGAGAGACATAGACCACCGGGAATGCAAGGTTATGATATGACATCTGTTTTAAAGGATCCTAAAATTGAATTACGGGATTCCATTCTAATCACGGAAGACGAGGAAGTAGGTCCACGCGGACCCTTATATACGAGAATAGTTCATTTGATCACAAAAGATTTTAAATTAACTAAATATGCTGAATTGCCTGGATATGGAGACCTTTTCGATCGAAAGAATGACAAGGCTGAACTAAATAATTTATGGGAAAAAGATCAAGCGTTAAGACTAAAATTATTAGATAAAATGTTCCACGAATATTCCATCACTCGAAGTAGGTTTCCAAAAAGAGATTCAGGATTTTAAATTATAGAAAAAAATAAAAACTCTGAAAAAAATTTGTTAAGAAATGAAGTGGAAGACTAAAATAACTCAAATCTTAGGAATTAAGTATCCCCTCGTAATGGGAGCTTTTGGGGGCTGGGGTAAGGCCGAATTTGCATCGTCTTTTTCAAACGCAGGCGGATTAGGAATTATAGCGGCGTTAAACTTTCCAAATCCAGAAGATTTTAAGAAAGATTTGCAAAAGATGAAACGATTAACTGACAAACCTTTTGGAATAAACCTTTCTTTGCCGCATCGTAGCTTAAAAGAAAATGGTGAAGATATTAGGACCAGAAAAAGATACTTAGATTATGTAGAAATAGCAATCAATGAAAACTGTACAATCATTACAACCTCTGGATATAAAGCTTCCTTCATCGGCACAAGAGTTCACGAATCAGGTGGCTTATGGTTTCATAAATGCGTGTTGGTAAAACACGCTATTGCAGCAGAAAAAGAGGGTGCAGATGGCATTACTATAGTAGGTTTAGAAGGAACTGGATTTAAAAATCCCTTAACAAACACTACTTTGGTTAACATAACGATGGCAAAAAAATTGCTTAAAGTCCCTATTATTGCCGCAGGCGGAATCGGAGATTCAAGAGGATTTTTAGGTGCTCTGGCATTGGGTGCTGATGCGGTATGCTTAGGTACTGCTTTAATGGTTACTAAAGAATGTCCCGTGCCAGAGAGGATTAAGGAAAAATGGATAAAGCTAGATGTATTTGACGAGCAGTTTCATAAAAAAATATACACTTTCAATGTAAAAAATTTTATGGCACCTTCAACGGCAATAGGACACCATAAAGAAATAATCCCTATGAAAACCTTAATCGAGGAAATGGTTAAAAATGCAGAGAATATAATGCATTCTTGGGGATTTAATAATAACGAATTTAATGCGCTTAACAGTTAAAATGTTCCTATACTTCTTTTTTAGAATTCATTTTAAACCATTCTTTAATTTCATTAAATTTTTTTCCACCTTGAGCAACTTCCAGAGTAATTCTATAAATATCTCCTTTAGGTGGAGAAAATTCATACCCATTTTTAGATAAAAAGATATATGCTAACAAAGACCCAATTCTTTTATTACCATCAGAAAAATAATGATTTTCAATAATTTCTTTATATAAAATAGTGACTTTCTCCCATATAGTTGGAACATCTTGGAAAGGAATTCCCCATTTAACCTTATCAAGAGTAGATATCAATCCCTGACGATTTATTATGTCACCTACTTTAGTTTGATCTTTATATAAGATTTCAATATATTCAACTGAAGGAATCCATACCACTAATCTTCACCAAGTTTTCTCCATTCTTCGCCATATTTTTTCATAAACTTCTTAATTATTTTTCGATCTTCCTCTAAACCTTCCCCAGCTTCGATTCTTTGCACTTCCAAATATTCGTTAAAATAATTCTGGATTAAGTAACGGACAACTTCCGCATCATTTTGTATCCCCAAAGCGGATTTAATAATATTAAAACGCGTTGAAAGATTACCTTTTAACTCAGTATGTAATATTTTTGGTTTTTCTTTTAGCATTAATATCACTAGAAATATTTTTTATAATTAATGTATTACAGAATATTATACTTTATTATATTTTAAATGTTTTTGTAATAATTTATTATTTACCACGATTTTAATACGCTTCGCTTCCAATATTGAGGTCGGTTATAGCCCATGAAAAATGAAAAGAAAAAGGAAAAATCAAAACTTAACGACGATAAAGTAGAGGAAATATTCGAGTCAACTTGGAAGAATTGGGCATCCCGTAGAAAATGCGAACAAACTCATACACCAGAGTATATTAAAAGAAAAAACAAAAAGAATGAAAGTAAGTGATTGTATTCTTTAAATCTTTTTGAAATTTTGCTGTTCTTTCACTGTTTTTTTTCAATTATTTTGCAAAATTCAAAATATTTATAGGAATTAGGCTAATAGAATAAATATTAATTAGATCTTAATATAAAAATTTAAAAAAAAAAAATTTAAAGTGAATAAAACATGGCAGTAGCGTTTTTAATAGTATCTTTAATCGCGGGGATTATTTCTATCGGAATGGCTATATATTTTAGAGCTTTAGTCTTGAAAGAAGATCCTGGAAATGAAAAAATGGTTACGGTTGCCGGATATATAGAAGACGGTGCAAAAGCATACATCAAGGTACAATACATGGTTTTAGGTATTTTTGTTGGCGCATTATTTTTCGTAATACTCTTCTTATTACCTTCTCCGTTAGCACCAAGCGAACGATATGCTGTATGGTTTAATTGGGAACAAGCTCTAGCATATGTTGTTGGGTCCGCGGGATCCATGCTCGCGGGATATTTAGGCTTATATGTCGGTGTTAAAGCTAATACCAGAGCTGCTCAGGCTTGTACAGTAAGCACGAAAGCCGGTTTCGATGTAGCATTTTTTGGAGGTGCCGTAATGGGATTGGCTGTTGTAGGTGTTGCCCTCATCGGAGTTTCAATATTGTATTGGATATTTGGAACGCCGTTAATAATTCTTGGGTTTAGTTTTGGAGCAAGCAGTATCGCACTATTTATGAAATGTGGCGGTGGTATATTTACCAAAACTGCAGATGTGGGAGCTGATCTCGTAGGAAAAGCAGAATATGATTTACCCGAAGACGATCCGAGAAATCCTGCAACTATAGCTGATAATGTTGGAGATAACGTAGGAGATATCGCTGGGATGGGTTCTGACTTATTTGATTCATATGTAGCATCCATCGTCGCCGCAATGATGCTCGCAGCCTCGTTAGCGTTAATTACTAATATAGATCTCGATCTTGAACCTATATTACGAGCTACTCTTGTCGTTACCCCTGTTGTTTTGTGCGGAGTTGGACTAATAGCTTCTCTCATTGGGATTTTTATCATCAAATATAGACAAGCCGAAAATCCTGGAAAAGCTCTGAATAATGGAACATATTACGCAACACTAATTTTTGCTGGTATTGCCGCTCTATTTACGTGGATTATGACCCTTGATTTAAATGATGCAGGGGCTCTATTATTATGGAGGATCTATTTAGCTGTTTTAATCGGACTTGCATCTGGTATTGTTATGGGCTTTACAAGCGATTACTTTACTCGTGAAGATAAGGCACCGACTAGAAACATTGCAAACTCAGCAAAAGAGGGTCACGCTGTAGTTATTTTAAGTGGTTTTTCATATGGACTCCTCAGTGTAGTTCCTCCTACTATTGGAATTATCGTAGCAATGGCAATATCCTATCTTCTTGCTGGAGTGTTTGGAGTTGCAATGGCAGCAGTAGGTATGTTAGCAATCGTTGGTACAATCGTGTCAAATGATGCATTCGGACCTATCGTTGATAATGCTCGTGCTATCGCTGAACAAGGCGAATTGGGAGATGAAGTGATCCGAACTGCAGATCATTTAGATTCTGCTGGGAATACAGCTAAAGCCATCACCAAAGGGTTCGCAATTGGAGCAGCCAATTTGACTGTATTTGCATTATTATTCTCTTTTGCTGAAGAATCAGGGATTAAAGGAGTTGATTTATTAAGAATAGAAGTGCTTATTGGAGCTTTCATTGGTGTGGTTGTGCCAGCTCTTTTTTCAGCACTATTGGTTCTAGCAGTTCAAAGAAATGCAGCAAAAATGGTTGATGAGATTCGTAGACAATTTGAAGAAAACCCAAAAATACTTACTGGTGAAGAACCAGCTGATTTCAAGAAGACAATTGATATAGCAACAAAAGGCTCTCTACGGGAATTAATCATACCAAGTATTATTTCAATAACCGTTCCTATTGGTGTTGGTATTTTGTTTGGCGTAGCTTCCTTAGGGGCATTTCTAGCAGGTGCTATCTTATCGGGCTTCGTATTTGCAGTGTTTATGAGCAATAGCGGAGGGTCCTGGGATAATGCTAAGAAATTTATTGAGGATGGCAACCTAGGAGGCAAAGGAACTGAAGTACATAAAGCATCAATTACTGGTGATACGGTGGGAGATCCATTTAAGGATACAGCAGGTCCAAGCATCAATACATTGTTAGTAGTAATGAGCTTAACAGCATCAATGTTTATGGGTTTATTATTACTATTTAATGGTGGATTGGGTTTAATAACATTCTAAAACAAGCCTTAAGTTAAAAATAAAATAATTTATTTCTTTTTTTTATAATTCTGTACAAAATAATCCGTATGATATATAGATTTAGCTTTAAATTAAAAAGTATTATTTGAAACCTAATATTTTGGAATTTACAGATTTAAACAATAAAACCATTGATCAGAATTTAACTATGACGGAAAAAAAATTTCTAAACAAACAAGAGCACGCAAAATATTTGGAAAAGTATAATATTCACCCTAATCGTGCGATGTTAACAATTATTCTTAGCATTATCGTTGATGTTTTCGGTTACAGCATGGTACTTCCTTTGCTACCGAGTATTGTTAAAGATTTTGGCGCTTCTGACTTCTTCGTTGGAATCCTTATCGCCTCTAACGCTTTTACTGCAATGATTTTTGGCCCAATCTGGGGGAAATTAAGCGATAAATATGG
>JAHQWH010000101.1 GCA_029856105.1 Promethearchaeia archaeon
ATGAGATTAAAAAATATGTAAAAGAAAGGCGGCTTTCGATTGGTCCTATGTATGTTTTACCAGATGAGTTTTTGGTAAGTGGCGAGTCTTTGATTAGAAACTTAATGATTGGACACCAAATTGCTAATAGATTTGGAAGGGTTATGAAAGCAGGTTACATCCCTGATCCTTTTGGCCACATTGCTCAATTACCTCAAATACTTCAAGGATTTGAAATCCCTTCGATTTTATTCTGGCGAGGGTTTGGTAACGAATTCGAAGAAAACAACTTGAACATTGAATTTATATGGAATTCCCCAGGAAATTCTAGTTCAATTTTGGGAATATTTTTAAAGCAGAGCTACGGTTCGGTTGCTGATCTTAATTTATCAAAAAAAAACGGAAAATATAAACTGGCGCTTCATAAGATAAAAAGGGTTGTTTCTGAGTTCGAGAAATTCACCGCTACCCCCTATGTTCTTTTGAATAGCGGTTCAGATCATCACGAAGCTCGATCAGAGATTCCTGAAATAGTTAGGCAATGGAACGAAATGTATCCCGAGAAACTTTTAGAACAAAACGATTTTGAATATTACGTTGATAAAGTATTAGGCGATAATCCACAGTTAAAATCGTTTAAAGGAGAGTTAAGGGGTGGAAAGTACGCACATCTACTTTCAGGGGTATTTTCAGCTCGCATGTGGATCAAGCAGAGAAACTCGGCGATCGAATATCTGTACGAAAAATATACGGAACCCTTATCAACAATTATATGGTCTCTCGATAAAAATAAGAAATTTAATTATCCTCAAGCTTATATGCTCACAGGTTTGAAATGGCTTATCAAAAACCACCCTCACGATAGCATATGTGGCTGTTCTATTGATCAAGTTCACAAAGAAATGGAGACCAGATTTGATTGGGCGGAGCAAATCGGTAACGAAGTGTTTAAAAATTCAATGTTGTATCTATATAATTTGATTACAGTTGAAGAAGACGAGAAAAAAATTCCGATCGTAGTATTTAATCCTCTTCCTTGGAAACGGAAAGATGTCGCAAATTTCAACGCAATATCCAACACTAAAAAGGCTGGCTTTAAAAATCCAGAAGCTTTCAAAATTCTCGACTCCGAAGGAAACGAGATCGCATACCAATACGTTCAAGTCAACGAAGAACCAAGATATCGATTAATTGGTTCGGTAAGTTATTATTGTTCGTTTTTAGCCGATGTTCCTGCTTGTGGATATAGGTGTTATTATATCATACCAGGAGAAAAACCAGAAGAATCTGTAATAAAAAGTAAAGAATTGAAGTTAGGAATAAATAGCTTAGAAAATCAGTTCTACAAAATTGATATAAGTTTTAATGGGCAAATAGATGTTTTAGATAAAGAAAGCGAAATTTTGTACGAAAATATTTGCTATTTTGAAGATGTAGGAGATTGGGGGGACGAATATGACTTTTCTGGGCCATATGATAATCAAACTGATCTAAAATTCACATCAAAAGATCTGAATGTTCTAGAAATAACACCGTTTTTAGATGGGGTAACCCAAAAAACGATTAAAATAAGAGCAAATCTCAATTTACCTGCTTCTTTAACCGAGGATAGGTATAGTAGAGACGAATATCTGATTTCAAACTTAATCGATATCTATATAACGGTATACAAGGACATTAAACGAGTTGACTTTAAAATTGATTTAGAAAACAATAGTAAAGACCACCGAATAAGAGTACTTTTTCCTTCAAAAATTAAATCTAAAAAGGTAGATTCCGATGGGCATTTTTACGTCATTTCACGAGATTTTGAGATGCCAAAATCTGAGAGATGGGCTCAAAAACCGGTACCTACTAACCACCAAAAAGACTTTGTGTCTGTTAACGATACATCAAGAACCTTTTCGGTTATAAACAAAGGATTACCCGAATATGAAGCAATTATTAATAAAGATGATACGATTTCGCTAGCTATTACCTTACTGCGGTGTATTGAATGGCTTTCAAGACACGATTTTACATCGAGAAGAAGTAACGCAGGCCCGGACCTAAATACTCCCGAGGCTCAATGTCTTGGAAAGCATACTTTCGAGCTTTCTCTCGTTATTGAAGGAAACAAAACTAATTGGTTAGATTCGAACGCTCACATAAAAGGTAAAGAATTTAACAACCCTTTTGAGGTGGTGGTTCCCTCAATAGTTAGGACCTCAATAAGAGCTTCGAATAAAGTCGTTTTAGCCCCTTTTGGACTCATCTCATATTTTAAAACAGCAACTATTCAACCTTTAAAACCTTATTTACCTACTGAATTAAGCTTCCTTGAAATCGATAACAAAAAAGTAATGCTTAGTGCTTTGAAAAAATCGGAAAAGGGAGAATCTTTAATCGTTAGAGTCTATAACATCTCTCCAACCTCACAAAAAGC
Organism: Promethearchaeia archaeon; assembly: GCA_029856105.1. Taxonomy (GTDB): domain Archaea; phylum Asgardarchaeota; class Lokiarchaeia; order Sigyniarchaeales; family SOKP01; genus SOKP01. Next base: position 2,405 of record JAHQWH010000101.1, read on the forward strand.
AAGGATATCCTTACATAAGAAGACTTCCATCAAGAGCGTGGATATTGTAAACTTTCTGGAGGAAAAACCTGAAAATGAAATTAAGGCAAAAATTGATTCAAGTAAAGAAAATCATCTTAATTTAACTTTGGAACCTCATGTAATAGTAACGATAAAACTTGAGCTTATTAATAATTATTAAATAAATAAAAAAATTCTTTTATTTTTTAAAAATCTCTAAATCCACTTTAAAATATTTCTATTTTTAATAATATTGGTTATGTGATACTATTTTTATAGTATCATCAACTTTTTAGCTAACTTCTGAATAAAATAAAAGGTCGAAAAACTTGTGAAAAAGTTTGATATTATTGTTATAGGCGCAGGACCAGGAGGTTCTGTTGCAGCTAAAGTAGCCTCCGAAAACGGATATTCTACCTGCATTCTTGAGAAAGAAATGCTTGGTGAGAAAGGAAGATATAAAGCGTGTGGAGGAGCTACTGCATGGGAACTAATAGAAGAAATTGACTACCCAGAAGAAAAAATTGGAAGGGTAATTGAATCTTTAGAATTGCACCATGTTGACGGAGAAACTTATTCTAAAAAAGGTAAAGGCGCTGTCGTTTGGCGAAGTACTTTCGATAAGTTTTTAACTGACATGGCTGTCGAAAGTGGAGTCTTATTAAAAGAGAAAGAGCCTATGATTGACATTGGAAAAGTTGATGATTTTTACAAAATCAGTACTAATAAAGAAAAATATATTGCAAAATACATAATTGCTGCCGATGGCGTTACTTCACCTACTTTGAAATTGCTAAATTGGCCTTTTTTCAAAAGTGAAGACTTAATTTTAACGATTACTAAAGAGATGAAAACTACTAAGGCCAATATCGATAAAACTCTTGGACATGATACAGTTCATTTGTTTTTTGGTATTGAAAGTCTTATTCGTGTTGGTTATGCTTGGTTGTTTCCAAAAACTGAGAGGATTACAGTAGGATGGGGTAATCAAATTAATTTAGTGAAAAATTCAAGAGAAGAATTCAAAAAATTTCTAGGGCTCCCACTTGTAAAACTAGCGCTAAACAATTCAACGATGGAAACCTTTAAACCCCATTTAATCCCAGTTGGATTAAGATCTAAATTATATGAAGATTTTGTTTTTGCGATAGGAGATTCTGGAGGAATCGTAGATCCAATTTCTGGAAAAGGGATTCCCTATGCCATGATGTCGGGTCAATTTGCTATTGACGCTATTAAAACTTGCGAAAAAAAAGACAAGTTAGATAAATTAGGTTCTGTTTATGAAGGAAATTTAGACAAAAAATTTCTCAGAGTTTTAAAACTAAAAAGGATTTTAAGAGACAAAGTTTTTCAAAGTGATGAAAATTTGAAGAAATTCTTATCGTTGTGGGAAAACCATCGAAGTTCAGAAATAGCAATAAAAAAATTAATGGATTAAGTGAGCCTAAATGAAATTTAATGAATATGTGAGTTTTTATAAGCCTAAGATAAACGATGCAATAGCGTTAATATATAATAGAAATTTAAAAGAAGTAAATAATTCGTTCTTAAAAGTCTATTATTCAGAATTACGAGACTATTTCTTAGCGGGAGGAAAAAGAATTCGTCCTTTGCTTTGTATCGCTACTTATAACGCTTTTAGTGAAAAACAAAATGACGATATTATCTTTCCAAGCGTTGGTGTCGAATTCTTACATAACGCTTCTTTAGTCCACGATGATATTATTGATAAAGATAATTTTAGACGAGGAAAACCCGCATTTCACTACAGATTTAGACAATTTCACGAAGAAAATAACCTTAAAAAAATAGCAGCTGAAGATTATGGTAATTCGATAGGCATTATTGGTGGAGATTCCGCATTTTTTCTAGGTCTTGAAGCTTTTTTTTTTAACAATTTTGGTAATAACTTAAATCTCAGAGCAATTCAATATTACGAACATGCTTTTAGAGAAGTAGCAAATGGAGTTTTGATCGAAATTGATATGATAAACAAGAAAAACCTAAAAATGGAAGATTACATCCACATGGTTTCTCTTAAAACGGGAGCGTTACTAGAAAAATCAATATTAATTGGTGCTAATTACGCTAAAGTTGAAGAAAAATATAAGTCATATTTATCGATTTATGGAAAAAACTTAGGAATTATATTCCAGATAATAGACGACATTTTAGGAACCTTTGGTGATGAAACAACAACGGGAAAACCAACAGACGGAGATATTAGAGAATCTAAAAAGACATGTTTATTGATAGAAGCCAATAATATGTTAAAAGGTAATGAAAAAATCAGACTCAATGAATTAATCGAAAGTATTAATATGACTCAAGATGAAGTTCAAGAAGTAAGAGAATTATTTCTTAAAGCAGAAGTCATTAATAATAGTAAAAAACTAGCGGACACTTATTATAAAGAAGCTCAAGTTGCCCTTGAAAAACTAAAGCCATTAATTCACAATTCAGAGTTAGAGTTTTATGAAAACCTATTAAAATTTGTATTAGAAAGAAAATTTTGAGTTTCTAGATCTTGTTTGAGGTGTTTAAAAAAAATTTTAATAAGAGTAACCTCCACTCTTCTATGTGATCAAGAAGGCGTTCTCTTTTTACTCTAATAAAAACTTATTTTTAAAATATCGAATCTTATATTGATTATGGGACTATTTAACGTTAAAAATATAATAAGTTTTGCTTCCATGGCTCCAACATTTTTACAGTCAATAGTAAGAAATGTTCCGTTATATGTGAATTACGATTTAACTTGGCAATGTAACTTAAAATGTAAGCATTGTTATTTTTTCTCATCAACAAAGGAATTAAAAAATAAAAGAACGGAATTATCGGACGAAGAATGGATTAAACTTTTTAAATACCATAGAAAGTTAGGAACAAAAATAGCTGTTTTGACCGGTGGAGAACCTACTTTAAGAATGGATGTTATAAAAGAAGCGATTAAAATTTTTCCCTCAGTTCAGGTTGTATCAAATGGAGTTATAAAATTACCTCGATTTAATGGATTTAAACAACCAAAATACTGGGTAAGTATAGATGGTACCAAGGAAACTCATGACAAGATAAGAGGTGCAAGGGTTTTTGATAAAGTCATACAAAATATTCGGGAGAACAATCCGGTCGTTGTGTCAACCATCATGACGTTAAATTATAAGGAAATTGAAGATATTGCTAAGATTGCTCACTATAATGGTGCTTCTGGATTAGTTTTTCTATTATATACCGACTATCCTGACAGCCCACTTTTATTAAAAGGTGATATATTAAAAAAGACAATAAAAGACATTTTAAAAGTAATGCGTGAATACGGAAATTTTATTTGTTATTCCAAAAAAATGTTAGAAGTATACCTGTCAAAAGAATTTGTGCCGCATTGCATATTTAAAACTGGTCAAATAAAAAGTTTCTATCCTGATGGAAAACAAAAGTTTTGTGTCATGGGAAATTCACCACTTTTATGTGACAATTGTGGATGTATCGTGCCAATTGCTGCTTATGCCTTATTTAGGAAATTTGATTCCGGTACAGTTGATAAAACGAGAAAATTGTTTAATTTCATGTAATTTTTGTTATTTTGCAAAATTGATTTTTTCTACGATGCCATCTACAGCAATAACATGGAGCCCTATGAAATTTATAGAAATAAAAAGATGGAGATTGAGGTTCCGGCGAAGATTTGCAAGAATATCAAAGAGAGATACAAAAACCACTAATTCTGTCGTTCTAAATGAGATAGATTTAATATTTAGTTAATATTTTAGATTCATACTCTTTAATAATTAAAAAACAAAAAAGATGAAATAAAAAGGAATAGAGCTTAGAATGAAAAAAATAACTGGAGTAGATATTTTAGACGAAGAGGTAAAAGAAAAATTAACGACTAAAAATATCTATAAAATTTTTAATAATTTTATCATGCCCCTCATTACCGAAGAAGAAAGAGCATTTTTGGAAGAATTGGAACTTTTTCTGCTTAAACATATTGAACCTAATATAGACCTCAACACCGAAGTATACGAACTTTTTCCTATTCTTGGGAAAAAAAATTATATTCAAAGATTAAATAATTTTGGTGATTGTAAAAGGTGCAATATGCGATACGAGATGCTTCTAGCTATGGCTACATCGATTGTCGATCCTGAACTAGACTTGGCTAGAGTAGTAACCGGCGTAATATTTGCAAATCCTTTATTCCAATTTGGTAAAAGCGATCATATCATTGAAGTTTTACATCAAATCGTAACGGGTAAAAAGATAGGATGTATTTGTATAACGGAAAAGTACCAAGGGTCTGATGCGGTTAACATGAAAACTAAAATCCAGGATAAAGGAGATCATTTAATTATGGATGGAGAAAAACTATACACTACAAATGGACCTAACGCAGACTATTTCATAGTTTATGGTGTATCAGACACATCAAATCCTCGAGGTACAATGTACCAAGTCATTGTTGAGCGAGATTTTGAAGGTTTAGAAACTAACAGGCTCGGCATTCAATCCGTTCCCCGTATAGAAATTGGACAAACAATTTTTAATTCCGTTAAAATTCCCAAAGAAAATGTTCTTGGAACCAAAGGTCAAGGATATAAGAACCTTTTTTCTGGGCTAGTTGCTGAAAGATGCGCTATCATAGGTTCTAGCCTTGGTATCGCTTGGCTTACGGCAATTACAGCTCTTATATATACAAACATAAGGTCTCAATTCAATCGCCCGATATACGACTTTCAAGGTGTTTCTTTTCCAATCACTCAGTTAATCACTGAATTAATGGCTGCTACGGAGTTAGGTTTCACAAGCGCAACAGAATACGATAAGACTATAGAACGCCAACATTTTGAAGAGAAAAAATACATAAAATACAACGCATCGTTTAGCTCAGGAGCGAAATTCCTTGCTTCTAACTTAGCTCATAAAATCTCGTATGAAACTCAGCAATTATGCGGAGGAATTGCTTTCACAGATAACCTGCGAATCGATAAAGCTTTAGAGGTTGCAAAAGTGCAAGAGATTATTGGTGGGGCTAGAAATATACAACTCTATTTAGTGAGTCGAGCAATAAAAGATATGATATCCTTTTTGTAATAGTTCAGTTGTTTTTTAAAGTAAATCAGTAACCTCAGTAACCTCAGTAACCTCAGATTCTCTAAGTTGTTTAATTAATATCGGTATTGCTTCATCGATTATCGATTTTTCTTTTGCACCTAAACATACTATTTTTCCTGAAGAGAATATTAAAAAAACTACCTTTGGAACCTGCATTTTATAAATTGCTGCGGGAAATACTTCAGGCTCGTACATAACATTGTCCATCATAATAGTTAACACATTCAAATCAACATTCATATTCAGACTACTAGTTGCTACAATATTTTGAATGGTAACTTTTGGATTTTTTATTTTAAATCCGATGTTTTGCATCTTTCCAACTGCTTGTTGAGCTGCTAAGCTAGCATCTGTGGTTTTTTTAAGACCAGTAATTACCATTTTACCCGAAGAAAAAATTAATAAAGTAGCATGAGGATTTTCAATTCTCATAATAAGCCCTGGAAAACGATCAGGATGATATTCCACATTGGATATTTTTTGAATTATTTGATTTAAATCAAGTGCACCATCAATTTCGGTTATAGCTGTAGCTACAATATTTACAACTTTATATGAGATCTCAAGCTTGTCACCGCGATGATTACCCCCCAAATCTCGAATTATAAGCTTATCCTCAAGGTTTTCTCCACTAATAATTTATCTCCTCATAATATTTTGTATTAAACTGATGTATTATGACTTAATTAAATTTAATAAGGTGAATTAAATTTAAAATAATTAACATCTTTTAAACTAAATGAAACATCCCAATTTAACTTTTTCATCATTTTTTTTTATCTTAATTTAGAGAAAAATAGATAAGATCTAAAAATAATTAAAGAATTATATTATAACTCTAATTAATTAAAATATCTTAAACTCCTTTGGTGAAAAATTTGGTTTTGCTTATTTGTATTACGGGAGCTAGTGGTGCTAACCTAGCGATTATCTTGCTACAACAACTGAAGAAAAAGGAAATTGTAACTGAATTAATAATATCAAGAGTAGCTGAGAAAATCATTGATATTGAAACTGATTTTAAGCTAAATGATATAATTGATTTATCAACAAAACATTACGACGTTAATGATTTAACGGCAAACCCCGCAAGTGGTTCTTATAAAATTGATGCAATGGTAATTATTCCGTGCTCGATGAAAACCTTGGCTTCAATTGCTAATGGTTATGCAGATAACTTAATAACCAGAGCCGCAGATGTAACCATTAAAGAACGAAGAAAACTCATCTTAGTAGTTCGAGAAACTCCTTTTAGCGCGATTCACCTGGAAAATATGCTTAAATTAGCAAGAATTGGAGTTATAATCGCACCACCAATTCCTTCTTATTATATTAAACCTAAAAATATCAATGAACTAAATAATTATTTCATAGGAAGAATACTTGATCAAATAGGTATTGAAAGTGGGATAAAGAGATGGGGGAGCTATTGATTCACCCATTGATATAGTTCTCCAAGCAGAACTCGCTTGTCCTTGTTGCCCTTAAGATTTTTTATGTTTATTATATTCGTTAACCACAAAGAAGAACGCAACTCGTCTTTCAATGTTTTTATTTCTTTAATTGTGTGAATAGAAGTGTTGTTGTTGTAATCTTTCCAAGCAGATAATAGAAATTTATAAGCAAATCCTCCGATATCAGCGCCTAATGCGATGCTTTTAGCAATATCTATTCCATTTCTTAGTCCACCAGTGGCTATAATCAATTTTTTAGAAACCTCTCTTACATATAGAATGGTTAGAGGTGTGGGGATACCCCATTCTCTAAAAGAATCTGCGAGCCTTCTGGTATATTTTTCAAAACTAAATTTATCGCGATGAGATTCAATTGCAGCAAAACTTGTACCTCCAGTGCCTCCGACATCAAATCCATCAAAACCTAGAGAATCAAGACTTAAGGCTAAATCCTTATTGAAGCCAGTTCCCACTTCTTTTGCGATTATTGGAATGTTAATTTCTTTTCTAATTTTTTGAAATTTTTCAGAGAAATTTTTATAGGATATATTTCCATTGCTTTGGACCAATTCGTGTAAAGCATTAAAATGAATGGCCATTACATCTGCTTTTACCATTTCAATACATTCAATAAAATCTTCTTTTTTAAAGGTAGAAGAATTAATTTGGCCGATTCCTATATTTCCAATTATCGGAATGTTAGGAGCAACTTCACGAACAATCTCAAAAGACTCAATGGTAGAGGGATCTTCCAAGCCTATGCGTTGACTGCCTACGCTCATTATGATGTTTTCTTCTTCTGCGGCTTTAGCTAAAATTCTGTTAATTGCTTTAGAGATTGGATGCCCACCGGTCATAGCGGAAATACAAATTGGAGCGGAAATATTTTTATTAAAAAACATTGTTGAGATGTCTATATCATCCAATTCGACTTCCGGAAGGGAATGATGAATTAATTTTATGTTATCAAAATAATTTTTTATGTGTTGAACATTAGATATGATTGGAATCTTGAGATGTTCTAACTTTCTCGTGTATATCTCTGATTGCTTTTTTTCGTCATAAATTCCACTAATGTTCGTACAGATTAATTTTTGATTGTTTAAGGCCTTAAGGATGTTCCCCTCCGTCAGACCGTTTATAACTTGGACTGGAATATTTAATCTAGAAATTTCCTTAATCGCGTGAAGTTTTCCTCTAATACTTCCTGTAACATCAATTTTATTTCCTAAATCGGCTAATTTAATATTATCTATCTCTTCAAGACTAATTTCTGAAGCTAACTTTATAATTTTTTTACCATCTTCAATATCTTTCACAAAAATTCCATCTTTTTCAATAGCAAAAATAGCTTTAGAAATGCTATATTTATTCAGGTTTTTACACAATTCCAAAATTATGCGATCTCCAGAAATTATTGAAAAATTGCCTTCTTTATCAAGAATAACGTCTCCATATAAAACTGGTAGAATTCCAAGATCAAGCGAAGTTTCAATTGGCTCGATAGATTCAAAAGAAATCTCGTTTAAACGTTTGATAAATATACTTGAAGGTTGAATGGAAAGAGCCGGATACTTTTTTTCTAAAAACTCTTCAATTATTTGCGAATTGAATTTAATCATCGCTTCGTGCGTTTTAGTTAGCCCAAATATCTGATTTTTAATAGAAATATTGATTCCTTGAGAAATGTTATATTTTTTAGCAATCGGGTGTCCAAAGGAACCTCCTCCATGGATTAAGATCAATTTTTTATTAGCGTCGATAATTTGTTGAATTGCGCTTTTTACAACTTCCTCTCTGATAGAAAAAGGAATATTTTTATCAGTTAATAAACTCCCACCCAATTTTAACAGAAATATTTCATTACTACTTTTCAATTTTAATTAACACTCATCCTATCATTGTTCTCCAGGCGTCATAGCCTTCTTTTTCGATAGCCTTGGCGATAGATTCTTGAATTTCTTCATTTTCTGCTAAAGCGATTACTAAACCACCTCGACCCGTCCCCGTCATTTTAGCTCCAACCGCTCCATTTTTTAGTGCTATTTCCACTAATTTATCGTTAATTTCTCCTGAAACTGTGATTTTTTGAAGTAATTTGTGGTTATGGTTCATTAATTTGCCTATAGTGGCAATATCACCTTCAAGCAAGGCTTTTTTTGCTTTTTCTGATAGAGCCTTATATTCATTTAGTATCTTCTCAAATTCTTCTGAATTAGTTTCCTTTAAACGTCGAACATCAGCAACTACTTCCGTTGTTGAAGCTGTTATTCCTGAATTTGCGATTGTCAAGGGTATCTTTTTTGGCGATCGAAGGAAGTCCATCGTATTTTTTCCACCACTTAAATTTTTCGCAAACCAAATCAATCCACCATAAGTCGAAGCTGTATTATCAATGCCAGAAGGGGTTCCGTGATAAGCTTTCTCTCCTTCGTATGCGGCCTCGTTTATCTTTTCATCGTCTAACTTTAGATTAAAGCTATCGTTGAGGGCACGAGCTAAAGAAGTGCATTGAGCTGCAGAAGCGCCAACTCCACTTGCAGCAAATAAATCTCCGGCAAAAGTTATTTCAAGTTTTTGACTATTTATATCAATTTTCAAATGCTCCAATACATTTCTAATTGATTGCATAGCCTCTTCGTATTTCTTTTTTTTATAACCCGGTGTAGCAGGTCTCTGATCGTCGACAGACCAGTTTTGTCCGTTAACAACTTTAACATCTGCGGTTGTATAAGTACCTAATGCTGAAGCGATAGCGGGAAGACCATAAACTACAAAATGATTGCGTCTACTGCCAAAATTGGAAGTAAATTTCGCCAAAAAGAATGGTCTTACCATATCCTTTTCCAGTTCCCGTTTATTTCACCTCCACAGTACCTTTTGAACCATTAACAATAATTTTTTGTCCATTTTTAATACAATTAATATCAATTTTATCTACACATGGAATTTCACTAATTATACAACCCACCGCTATTATTGTATCGATACTCTCGTTTACGATTGCTGCTGGAGCCATGTTGTTTTTTTTCATCCTATACATCGTGTACGACCCTACAGTCGAGCCTTTACCAGTAGGAAAGACTAGAGCTTTTCCTGTAATGGATTGTCCTTCAAGATCGTGCCCAACCTCAACAACTATACCGGTGTCAGGATCTACACCGCCATAAAATGATATCCCATCTTTGGTTACTATCGCTTCTGCCTCAGCAATTCCTTTGTATATTTTTCTTCCTTCTAGCTTCATTTAATCGCCTCCTCAACGCATTGTTCCGTTGATCCAATTTTTACTTTGAATTTATTCTTTGCGCGGCCGTAATAACACGCCTTTGCGGAATCCACCATGATTCCCTTGAAGCGCCCTTTAATTGGAGCCACGACGCAACATGTATCTGCAGCAAATTTTGCTCCAGCATCTTCAATAATTTTAGAATAACCAGCTTCGTCTGCGATTCTTTTTGTAGGTCGAGCAGTAGTAATCCAAAATTCTTTCTTTACTTTTTTTCCTTCTAATAATTTTGCAATTTTCGCAATTTCGTGAATTGAAGCGTGAGGACAACCTAGACTCACAAAATCTATCTCAAGATCGTCGTCAATAAGTTCAGTACGAGTCTTATCTAAATCGTCTTGGTTAATTTCAATAACAATTTCACTTGGTTTAGTGTATTTATTATACTCAGGAGTAATTCCTTCCATATGGAATAATGCTGTTCCACCATAGGTAGCGACGGAAGCGCAAAAAGACTTAAGCTCTTCAACAGTAGCAGAAGGAATTCCTGCAATATAAGGAATTTTTTTTCCTAATTCAACTAGTTTATCGCCAATTAATTTTCCCAGCACGCCAAATTCGTCGGTACCTTTGACTGGAGCGTTTATCTCAAACAAAATTTGACCGTGCCGATTTTCGTCCAAATGATAACCGTATTTAGGCGTTTTACCGGTTAAGGCCGCTGCCAATGCACTTGGTCCACCCTCTCGATTCGTTCGAGCACCAATAACGGAATTGGAATAACAAACAGCGCTACTTTCGGCCCAAGCAATGTGTTGTCCATAATGAGGCGCGTTTCCAATTAAATACGGTGTACAAGAACATGTCGTAATTATTCCCATTTTTGCAAAAGTATCTATAGCTCGATTCTGGTTTTTAGCAAATTCTTCGTCTATCCCTAACGCTCGCCAATTTTCGCGATCCATTCCAGCGGGATTTAAAGTAGTTAAAACTCTGACCTTCCCATCTTCAGCCATTTCGTTTAAAAATTCCAACCCCGCTTCGCCAAGATTAGCGTAAGAAACCCCTGCTATTTGAACCCCATGAACATCAACCATACATTCAGCACCAAATATTTCGCCTAATGTGGTTAATATTTCCATGGATTTCTGGGCAGACTTTCCATGTTTTCCCTCAAGCATATCTTTTTCTATTGGTTCTAATCTCATAATCCTCAATTGCTTTGTATTAAAAATATTTGTTCAAATCTACTCTTGGGAAATCAGCTCTATCAAAGCTCTTTCCTTTAGTCACGAGTGGTTTTGTTAAATCAAATCCCATTTTAGTTGTCATTTTCGTTCCCGGTTCTGCGCTAGGATCTAAACTACTTCCGGGTTCTTTATCTTTAATTATCATGTTATGATCGCCCTGAAAGCGAGTTGCCATTGCCCATTCCACAGATAACGGGTCGTAAATATCAATATCTTTATCTACAATAAATATATGTTTGCAACTACTATGACCAATAAATGCACCATCAATAGCTTTTTTACCATCTTCTTCTGATTTTTTATCAATTTGTACAATTGCATGTAGCCATGAACATCCTCCAGGATTTATATTAACATCTAAGCATTTAACTCCAATTTCGTTCACTTTATTGAATATAGTTGGTTCTCTTGGCATACCCATCAATATTTTATGCTCAAGCGCACCAGGTAATAAGGCTTGCCAAATCGCGTCCTTTCTATGAGTTATTTTTTTCACTTCAAAAACGGGTTCTTCTCTTACAACGTCATAAGTTTCTGTTAAGTCGAGAAAAGGACCTTCAGCGTGTTTTTTTTCTAAATAGACTCGGCCTTCTAATACAAATTCTGCTTCTGCAGGGATTAAAAGATCAACTGAATTCGCTTTAACAACTTTTATTGGCTCTAATGCATTTGCAATATGTAATTCATCAACTCCAATATCCACAGAAGTAGCTCCGGCAATTAGAATGTTAGGAGTGTTACCTATGCAAAAAGCAACATCTAATTCGCTATTTTTCTCTAAAAATGTATGAAAATGTCGACCTCTAACTATTCGAGTGGAAAATTTGTCTTTGGAAAATTGCATCGCCCGATGAAAATCCATGTTTTGTCCATAATCAGGGTCTCTTGTGATTACGACAGCAGAACTTATGTAATTCCCGCCGTCTTTTTCGCAATGAAATAAAATAGGTAATTTATTTAAATCTACGCTTGATTCTATAACTTCTTGACAAGGAGCATTTGATACGATTTTTGGTTCGGAGCGTTCAGTAATTGCTTTTGAAAGCATTGGTATGATGTCTGCGGGAGTTACATTGAAATACGAAGCAATTACATTCTTAGTACAGAACATGTTACCAACTATTCTGAATTCTGATTCTTTAACATTATTAAACATTAAGGGGGTTGGTTCTTTCTCTTTTAATATTCCAGAAATCTCTAACTTCTTCGAAGTCTCGACATCTACCTTTTGAAGGAGTCCTTTCTCATCAATATTATTTATATAATCTCTAAATCCCATAATTATTATCTCAAAATTTTATTTATCGTTAATAATACCAATAATAGTGGTTTTTATTAGAGGAATTTATGATACACTTTTTATAAAACTAAAGGTTTTCCTCATCAATAATTTTCTGTAAAATTTCTTTTGCGTAATCAACTCGGATTTTGCCGTCTTGGACCAACTTGTTCGCAACTTTTTCTATTAGTTCATCTGGAACACCAGCAGTTTTTGCGATATTCCGCGAATGTAGCACCATATGACCCTTCTGGATCCCCTCCGCGGCTAAAGCCCTTAAGGCGGCTACATTCTGGGCTAATCCTAACGCCGCAGCAATTTGAGATAACTCTTCTGCACTCTTAACACCTAAAATTTTCAGTGCTAACCGTGCCATTGGATGAATTTTTGTCATTCCTCCAACAATTCCAAGAGCTAGGGGGACTTCTATCTCGCCAACTAAATTTCCGTCTGAGTCAGATTTAAATTTCGTAAGGGGTTTGTATTTACCACTCAAGGAAGCGTAAGCGTGAGCTCCTGCTTCAATAGCACGAGTGTCATTTCCTGTTGCTAAAGTTAACGCAATTATCCCATTCATTATCCCTTTATTATGGGTCGTTGCTCTATAGGGATCGGCAAGCGCAAATTCATAAGCATTTAATATACCCTCAACTATTTCTTCTCCACCTAACAAGTTCTTATCAAATACTGCTTTACATTTCGCAATTCGATGTGTAGCCAAGTTGGATACGATTCGCAAATATATCTTCCCTTCACTAATTTCTTCTATATAAGGACTTACGGCTTCAGCCATAGTATTTACTACATTAGCGCCCATAGCGTCCAATACATTAACCAGAAGGTGAAGGATTACCATTTTGCCTTTTTTTGTTTCTATTTCTCGAATCTCTATATCTAGAGCACCACCCCCTAGCTTATTTAGTAAGGGGTCTTGCTCATTTGCAATTTTTAAGATTTTTTCCTTATTTCTCGCTAAAATTTCCTTCGCAGCAGCAATATCTTTTAATTGAGTTATTTGTATTTGAGAAATCATGATTGATTTAACTTCTTCAGACTGAAAACCCCCGTTTTTTCTTGCTATCTTAGCTGCGTTAGAAGCAGCGGCCACAACTGAAGGTTCTTCAATCACCATGGGCAAAATATAATCTTTTCCGTTGATCCTAAAGTTTAAAGCAATACCCATGGGCAATTGGTAACTCCCAATTACATTTTCTATTAGCGTGTCAATTTGAGTGGGCGTAAAATACCCCAAAGATTGCAATAGTTTAATTTCTTCGTGTTTTAAGTTAATTAATTTAGCTATTTGATGTTGGCGTTCTTCCAAGGATAACTTATAAAAACCCGAAATATCTGAACGAATTTCTTGCATCTCTTTATTCACATTAATCTTAATTTGAAATTATTTATATCATCTTCTAATTGTCTTGCCTTAAATAATTTTGAACTTTTGGTTGATAGGAAGGTGAAAAATAGAAGATGTCATTATTAACGATAATTCTAAAACATAAATTTAATAAACATTTTGAACTGGAACATACAGTGGACTCCAATTTAATAAACCAATAGCATTAAAGTTTGTTTCTCCCTTATTTTCAAGGCGTCTTATCTCGTACTCTAAACAAGCTCCCTGTTTAACGTTACCAGCAATCCGTACTAAACCATTATAAAGGTAGTTAAGATTGTTTTCGTTAAGATTTACTATAGGTTCTGACTTTAACACCGCATACAATGGAAAAAACTTTTCGTGTAAGCCAGAGTGACCTTTCGGACAATGGTTTAAACCTTCTATATTGGGAAGAATGCATCCTTCATCGCAAAAACGAAGAGTAAACCCTCTATTTTCATTACTCTCGTGTTCAACAATTTCACCTAATACCGTTGTAGGCATATAATCACCAGACCTTATTAACTCGTATTCTTTCACACTTTTGCGTTCTTTATTTTTTAAAAAGTCATTAATTTTTGGACTTTTATCAACGACTTTCTTAAAACCTTCCTTAACTTTTAATAACCCTGAAATACATGTAGCGCCAGACCCATATGAACCAAAATAAATCGTGTCGTTTGCTCGAGAATAATTTTCAAGAAGATATATGATTTGAGCCCAAATAGAAGCGTTATATATGTTCCCAAAATGCGAAGGTACTCTTAATTGTGGAAGCACCTTACCTTTAATATTTGCTATAAGTTTATTTGATATGGTTTCTAATGTTTCGGAGGAATAACCCCTCCCTTTCAGTTTCAAATATAACCACTCAGGTAAAACAGTAATATCGTGCATAAAATAATCAAGTTTCTTAAGGATGGATGATTTTATTTGATCTTTTCTTACTCTTGGAAGGTTCTGAATATGCTTTGACCAGCGTTTTTGGATTATCTGTTGCATGATTTTTATTGGTAGTTTAGAAAAAGGTGCGTGAAATGTGTAGTAATCAGCGTGAAAATCCCCCATATTATTAATTAAATCGTCGTATGCTTTCAATTGAAAATTAAGATAAGTACTTACCGAATAATGACCAAAAACTTTAGCATTTTTTTCATTAACGGGGCGGAAAAAATCGTCTACATTTCCCGAAACCTTGCCAAATTTTTCACCAAAGGTTGCAATCCTAGGGTTTTTTGAAATAACTAAGGCAATTGCTCCTGAACCTTGAGTAGCTTCACTTGGACTTCCTATTTGATACGAAGAAATATCAACACTTATGACAAGAGCTTTTTTTATAATATCTTTTTCTACCAAAGCAATCGCGTTGAGAATAGCTAAAGTTCCGCCAGCGCACGCGTTATAAACATCCTGACAAATAGAATTGGTCGAAATTCCTAACAATTCGGCGAAGATGTTTGAAACCGACTTTACTGCATATGTTATAGTCTCTGTTCCCACGAAAAGAGCGTCAATACTCTTAGGAGATATTCCTCCCTTTATTAACGCTTGATATCCAGCCTTCAATCCCAGAGAAACAATATCCTCGTTCACATCGGGTATTCTCATTTCTATTGCCATAAGGCCTTTTTTGTATTTAGCAGGATCTACTTTCCGCTCAACAGCGAGGTCTTTTAACTTGATGTAATATTTTGGAGCATAAAATCCTACACTATCGATTCCGATATCAGAAAACAAATAATCGTTTCTTATCATTAGTGATCTCTCTTTTAACGCTGGTTGTAATTGATTTGATTGTTAAATTGAATTTATAAATTTAATGTTTATTTATTCAAAAACTTATCTAGTTAAATCTTATTCTTATTAAATGAGGTATTTATATAAAAATTCTCAATAATCTAATAATATCAACAGTTCAAATTCTTAAACGTGGTAATAAGACAAAAATTTGAATTGTAATTCAAATAATAAAAATTTATAATAAATAAATCTCATATTCCTATTAATAGTAGTATTAATTGTAGTAATTCTTTAAGGGTTATATTATTTTGGAAGAATTAAAGGAGATACCCGCAAATAAATTGCCTAAGCACATTGGTTTAATTCTAGACGGTAATCGTAGATGGGCAAAAAAAAATATGCTTGAAGCAAACGTGGGCCATTTAATAGGGTACGAGAATTTAAAAGATAGATTATTTGACTTTTTTGACGCAGGTATTCATTATTTGAGCATTTACGCCTTATCGCTTGAAAACGCACGGAAAAGAAGTGTTAACGAACTCAGATATATTTTTAAGATAATTTTAAAAGCAGTGGACACGGTAATAAGTGAATCAACCGTAAGAGAAGAGAAAGTTAAATTTAATGTAATCGGCCGAGTACATTTGCTACCTGAAGATGTCCAGGAGAAAATCAAAGAATTAATTGAATTTACAAAAGACCATGACCAAAATTTCATCAACTTGTGCATTATGTATGACGGCCAAGAAGAAATCGTAGACGCTGTGAAAAAGATAACGGACGATAAAATAAAGTCCGAAGATATTACGCGAGATTTAATCAAGAGTTATTTATATACGAAAAATTTTCCTGAGTTAGATTACATAATTCGCACTGGCATGGAAGATGGCGCTAGAATTTCGGGATTTCTGTTATGGGACGCTTCTTATGCAGAGTTCAAATTTAGAACTGATTTATGGCCGGATTATAATAAAGAAATGATAATTGAAGATATCAAAGAATATTTGAAGAGAAATAGAAGAAAAGGTAAATAAGAAAAGGAAATTAAGTTTTCTTTTTGTAAAAATTTAAAATCAATAAATTTTATATTGTTGATTAAGGTAAAATAGCACTTTTACGCATACATTATTAATTCGTAACAAATAACTGTTATGCGCAATTAATAGAAATATTAAAATTAAATAATATACACTAATATGGCTATCTCAGACCCTAATCAAGTAATCTCCATAACTATAAAAGAATTTCCTCAAAACCTTCTAATTCCTAGTTTAAAAAATTCTGTTTCCTTAGAAGTTGTTAATAATTCTAAAAAGGAGGAACATTTTAAATTTGTTTTTGAGGGAGAAAATCTAGATATTGAAGTTAAACCAGACGAGTTCAACAAAGAAGTTCTATTTAAATCGGGAGAAACTAAGAGAATTGATTTAGCGTTGAAACCAACCGCTGATGGGCACGGTAAATTAACAATTAATGCCTATTGGATGAAATTGGTTGAATATATTGTAGAAGTACAAAATGTTAGAGAGACTATTTCCGCAAGTAAAATAAATAAAATTTTAAAAAATATACAAGTTCTCGAATTCGATGATGGCGATGGTTTTAACTCAAAAGACTTTTTTATAGCCTCTAGCAAGAGTGAAGTTAAGAAAATTGAGAAGGAACTTCAAGAGTTAATAAAAAATTATAGCGAGACACAAAAAAACTTACAAACTTCCGATACTCCCTTATTAAATGAAGACACTGGGGTTAGCCTTGTTGAAATTGATAACCAATTAAGGATTCTAGCAAAATCATATCTCTCGATAGGTGATTTTTTTAAGGCGTTAGAATACTCTTTAAAACTATCCAATGAAGGAGAAAAAATAAAGTTTTATTATAACTTAATTAGGGCTAATGCAACAGTTAATTTAGAAGCTACACTAGAAGTTATTAAAAAATTAAACGAAAAAAATAAAAAAAATCAAATAGTAGAAAAAATTGCGCTTGACTTACTAAATACTAATCAAGATCAAGTTATTAGGGTTCTTTCTTTTATCGACGACGCTTCGTTAAAGGAAAAAGCGCTTGTTAACATCATTAGCAAATCTCTGGAAAATGGTTTCAATTTAGCTCTTAAACTTTCTGAGTCTATTGAAGATGAGATCGTTAAAATTAAAGTTCTATTTAACGTTATAAAAAAATTACATGAAAAAAAGAATAATGCATTAATTCTTAAAATTATAAATCAAATCAATCAAATTATTCTTAATTCTAATAAAATTGTTTTATCAGCTAAAGATTATAAAAATCCTGCTTACGCATTTTTTAGAGGAAATATATGCATTATAGCGGAATTAGATTGTCCAGAAGCTGCTGATACTGTCATAGGAGGAATAAGTTCGGTAGAGCTAAGAGAAAGAGTTGCTAAAGACTTATTCAACGAAATATACGAGATAGTTAAAGAGAAAAAAACTAAAGTTGAACCTATAGGAACATTTTCTCAATTCTTTCTATTAAATACTTATGCTTCAAAAATCTCTAACGAAATACAAAAATTTTCCCTCATTGGAGGAAATGCAAGCAGTAACGTTCTAATGGGTGATTATAACTTCAACATCGCTCTCATATCTCTATTTAGTTTTGATTTTAGCATATTTCCTATCATTGATAGAGTTTATTCAGAGCTAAAGTACAGTTCGGATAAATCGATTGCGTATTATGTCTATCCCTCAATCAACAATCACGATCAAGAAGAATTAGTAGTAATACAATCTACATTAAAAAAGTTCTTTCAACCCGAAAAAAATTCAAAACAAGTAATTATTTTTAATTTTGACTTTATTCCCTATTTAGGAAAACCCACAATTATCCTCGCTTCCGAATTAGATGAAACGAATTCAATTAAAACCAAAATAACTAAGAAACTTGGAGATCGCGTTAATTTGATAATAGAAGACTCGTTATTCAAGGGGGGGGAAACTGTAGATAATCTAAACAGCATATTCTATGGTAGTAATTTCAAAATAGTTAATTTAGTTTTATCTTATGAATTCATCAACGATTACGATACATTTAAAGCGTTTATCCAATCAATTATGTAAAAAAAGTGAATAAATTTATGGCTAAGGATAAAAAAAAGAAAAAGAAGAAAGGTTCAGGTGGAGATGATACATTCTCGCAATTTATGGGAAAAGATACTGGTAAGAAGCAAAAATCTAGAGCAAAAGCAGTGTCGGGGCTTCCTTCAGGCGTTTATATTGGAGAACCACTAGATAGATCTTCGGATCAATTGTTTCTTGGAACAGATTACAGAGAAGTACACATCCCCGAAAGATCTTGGGGGGAAATCTTAGCCGATATCGAGCATTGGACACCATTACCCTTCACGCATGGAATTGAAATGGAATTAATTATCGCAGATGACAATGGTAACTACCCGCCTGGTGATGAGATGGTTTATCGGATGAAAGAGATCGTAAAAGATGCCATAAAAATCATGGACCAGATTTTATACAAAGGAAGAAGCGATTTCTTACCTGTTCCCGATTATATTCGGCAAAAAGTATTGGCAAGGCCTTATGGGAAGGACGACATTGAAAAGGGATATGTAATGGATATTAGGTATTCACTTCCAGATGGAAATGTCGTTGACATTGATACTTTCGGTCGTGATGGTAATGTTACAGCAGTTACTTATATATTGGAACTCGTAACGCCCCCATGTGAATATGTTGAGGAGCTGGCTTATTGGGGATCAACCTTATTTCTTTTAGCAAAAAACACCCTACCAAGAGATTTACACATCATAGCTTCAGCTATTAACCCTGCAGCTAAAGAATATATGAGAGGTCTTACTCAAGCAGACCACAGTCACATTGGCTCCTTTAAATCTGATTTAGAGAAAGTGCAAGCATATTGTATGATTCGCAACTTCATTCCGCATATAATTGCTCTTACCTGTAATTCACCTATATTAAATAATAAACCAACAGATGTTATTAAAATAGTTAACAACCGGATTACCGCACCAAATTGCGTACGTTCTTTAAGGCTAAAAAATAACACTACAATGTTAAGTAACAACGACCCTAAGCATTTTCCTCCTTATATAACTTCGGGAGATCAAAATACTATCAATTATTTTCTTCAAGTTGTCCAAAAAGCGAGTTTAGAGGATGGACGCTTCCAAGACGTGTTTCCTTTCACAGATTGGGGAACGATTGAAATAAGGGTTAGCGACGCTCAAATTTCAATATGCCGTAGAATAGGAATCGCCTTATTACTACAGACTATGTGTTACAAGACGCGAAAGTTATTAGACAAGGGGGTTTGGGTGCCAGACGCGGGTAGCGAGACGATCGCATATAACAGAAAGACTACCATCGAAAGAGGGTTAATAGCTTTATTCCGCCCTCAAAATCTTACTCGAGAACATCTCGCGCAATACGACCCGAATTTTGCAGAACAATATTTAGGACCTGCGAATCAACCTATAAGGTATATGATGCAGGCAGTTCAAAGGATGTTTTTCTACTTAAAAGACGAGTTAAAAGAACTTGGTTTTCTCTACTCACCGTTTTTGAAACCTATACTTCAATCAATTTTTGGAAATGTAAGCTACGCGGAACCTCCAATAACTGAAGCGGAATATCAATTAAGCTTATATCAATATAAATTGAACAATGGAGAAGACCCTAACATTCTGTATGATCTTATATATTTCACGATTCAATATTGCCAAGACCCGCTAAATAATCCTCTTACTGGAACATTAACTCTGCCCAAAGAAATGAGAGATTAATCTTCATTAAAATAAATGTATATATTTAAATTGGATAATTTAAAAAATTAATTCTCTTATTCAAATAAAAAACAATAAGTACAAGTAAATTATTAAAAGGATTTTATATTTTTACATCGCTTTCCATGAGCAATAATTAAGACATATTAACAAGCACATTTTTAAATTTGAAGGTTTTTTTGAAAAGTTTTTTTAAAAATAATTACACTGATAATGAATGTTTTATGGTTCGATTGACAAACGAGAAAAAAAATGAGTTTTTAAATGAAATTCGTAAATTTGCAAAAGAAAATAGCATAGAGTTGATTTCAAAGGAATTCAAAAATGATTTGGCACCTATTGAGTTTAAATGTGAAAAATGTGACAGTTACTTTGCAGATTGTCGTAAACACATTATTTATAGAAAGAAATTGCCTAAAATAAAGTGTCCTACTTGTTCTCCTGATTTAAAAAGAGGAAAAAAGAAGACAAAAGAAGACTACATTAAAGAAATCAGAAGTCTAGCAGAAGCTAATGATATTATATTATTATCTACAGAATATATAAATAAGAGAAGTCCACTTCAATTTTTATGCAAAATTTGCTCTCAAGATTGGTGGGATACACGCGAGCTAATTTTTAAAAGATTAAAAAGGAGGAAATTTTTTAGATGTCCTTATTGTTTTCCAGATTCATTTGTTTT
This sequence comes from Promethearchaeia archaeon, assembly GCA_029856105.1. GTDB lineage: Archaea > Asgardarchaeota > Lokiarchaeia > Sigyniarchaeales > SOKP01 > SOKP01. The sequence goes on from JAHQWH010000101.1 coordinate 23,324, forward strand.
TAGGGAACCTAATAAAGAAATACCACAAACATTAAAAAAAAGTAAGGAACAGCATTTCAATGAAATAGAAACTATAGTTAATGAAAAAAAAGGTAGTATTTTATCAAAAGAATATGTAGGTGCTGAAGAAAATGTTCATATTAAGTGCGAAAACGGTCATGAATGGTTTCCTACACCACATAACTTAAAATCAGGTCATTGGTGTCCCATATGCAATCAAAATTTATATGAGAGATTTTGTAGACAGATGTTTGAAGCAATCTTTGGAGTTAAATTTCCTCAAACTCCTCTTAGAAAAATTATTTATAGTTCTGAAATACCAATTAACATGCATTTAGATGGGTATAACAAAGAATTAAAAATAGGATTTGAGAGACACGGTATTCAGCATTATAAATATAAAAAGTTTTTTCATGGAAATGACATAGACAATTTTCATCAACAACTAAAAGTTCATGAATTCAAAAGGAAAATTTGTGAAGAAAATGAAATGGTGTTAATTGAAGTAGGTTATAAATGGTGTAATGGAAAATTACATAAAATAAACTTTGATGAAATGGAAGTCATTATCAGGGAAAAATTAAAAGAAAAAGGCATAAAACCTCCAATAGCACATGAACCAATAGAGTGGGAAAATTTTAATTTAACACCACCAAGTTGGTATGAAGAAATTAAACAAATTGTTGAAGGAAAAGGGGGTGTATTATTAACACCTTTTTACCCTGGATCTCATGGCATTATAGAGATTAATTGTGGAAATAGTCATTACTTTAAAACTACACCAACACAATTAAAATATAAGAAATCTTGGTGTAGAAAATGTTATGAAGAGCGACGAAAAAATGAGAGAGATAACTTTGGACGGTTTATCTCATATATTTAAGACACAAAATCGTTATACTTTTTAATAGCAGAAATAACTGTTTATAAAACAGTTAATAAAAAGTTTTGGTGAAGAAATTGAATAGTAAAAAAAATAAAGTCTATCTCATCATAATCAATAACTATGATAAAAAGAATAAAATAATTTAGAATTACAAAACATTAAATCTTTTTATTTAGACATTTTATATAGATTAGGAAATAAACATTAATCGTAAAATTTGTATATATTATGCTAACAGCAACTATCGAACAAGAAGGAAAAACGCGAATAGAAAATATATTTGTAATCGATGCCCACTCGCATTTAGGAGAAGATGTAGATGGAGCAACAATGATGAATCCGCTAGCACCGGGTACAGGAACTTTTGATTTTTGGGGTAATGTTCAAGGAAGATTAAAATCAGAATGGGTAAAAACGGGAGAACAATCATTTAGAACTTCAATGGACGGGAAATCGACTAAAATTGCTTGGTCGTTCAATCCTTATCCTTTTACAGATAAATTGTATGTTGAGTTAGAAGCGTTGGGAAAAAGGTATTCTGATTTAAAAGAAAAGTCAAAATTTTATTCTTTCATCGATCAAGGCGTTGTTTTTCCTTTTCAAGATGTTTTTAGAGATAAGCATCCAGAAGCTTTATATCGAGCTAGCAACATTAACATTTCCAGATTTACTACACGCTTCCCATTTTCTATGAAACTAATTGGATACGCTCGCTGCGATCCTATGGAAGGAGAAAAGGCGATTAAGGAGGTAACCTACGCTCGAGAAGTATTAGGTCTCCGGGGTCTAAAATTACATCCTCGATCAGAAAGATGGATCGATGATATTAAAACGGGCAAACCACTTAAGGTTTTAATTGAAGCCGCAAGTCATTCCCTGCCCGTGTTATTCGACACTCGCGGAAGAGGCTCAATATTGGACATCGCCGAATTAATTAGAACAACTAGAACAACGTTAGCTCAAAATTATCCAGAGTTATTACCTCATTTCAAGGTTATAATCGCACATTTCGCTCAAGGAAATATTGGCGATTACGAAGTCTATAATGCGATCGTTCAACCGAATACTTATGGCGATTTATCAATGCTTCATGGAGAGGGGGCTGGGAACTTTTTAGAAGATTTTCGAAAATGGTTTAAGGCAAATAATAAAATAAAAGTAGATAATCGAGATTGGTCCGAATACCTTCTATACGCCTCAGATTACCCTTACTTTGGAGATGTTCACGCTCAAAAGCTTCTGATATACATTATAAATAAACGGTTTTTTGACACAGGTGGAACTATTAAAGATGTTAGAAATATCATGGGGTTAAACCAGATAAAAATTCTTCCTGAGTATAACTTAACTCAAAATAAAACTAACGGAAGTAGTTTACCGTGTACATTTATTTCAAAACCATCAAACAGTAAACCTACTTCTTATGAAATCGCTATAAAAGCTTTGGCAAAATTAATCGTAGAAAACAAGGTCGACATTAAAAGATTCTGTATACAATTCAAAGATACATGGGATAACTTTAACGACGACATTTTATTGAACGCTTTCACACCGACTACTAAAGAAGAAGTTCCAATCATGCTAACTCAATTGGTAAAAGATCAAATCGCTTTATTTGCACCCTTAAACAAAGAGGCGGCGTGGAATAAGTTTGGATATAAATATTTCAACCCAAAAGACCGCGCGTTTTTCGCATCTATCTTTAAACAAAACTACTTAGCTAAGGACGAAAAGCAAACTGTTGAATGTTTAACTCAGATTTTTCGTTAAAATTTTGATTAATTACCTGTAGATATCAATTATTTTTTAAATTTATATATCTGAAGAATATAAATTGTAAATACAGATATCCTTTTCTTAAGAAAAACTGAAAAAAATTAAAGATGGAAGCGATCGATTAAAAGAGTTAGTAAATTCTTTCATAGAAAGTTCACAATTAGATCTAGCTTTAGCTAAATTAAAGTTACATCAAGAAAATTTATCTGATTTGATCAAAACAGGTTTAGAAGAAATGCAAGGCCTAATTAACTTAAGGGATCACGCGATTAACCTAGACACACATGATCAATTAATTTCGAGCGTAGATAAAGAAAAAATATATTCTGTAATTACAAATTTGCTATTAAACGCAATTAATTATACACCTAAAGGCGGAAAGATATGGATTCAATCTATTGTTAATGAAGGCTCGATAATAGTTTCTGTAAAAGATAATGGAATAGGGTTTGATGATATAGAAAAAAAGCAGTTGTTTAAACCATTTGGAAAGATTGAAAGATATGGAAGGGGTTGGGATATCGTCTCTGAAGGTATGGGTATGGGGTTATATCTCTCAAAAGAGATAATGAATTTACATGGAGGTAAAATCTGGGTGGAATCTAAAGGAAGAAGTAAAGGAACTACCTTTTACTTTTCCCTTCCCATTGTTACAAATTAGATGATAGTCAGAAAGCATTAAATTGCGACAGAAAGAGAATTATAAATATTTAAACACAATTTCAAAATCTGATAGGTCAAAAGGTTTTAATATATATCCCTCAGCTCTTGTTTCTTGGATTTTTTCTTTTACTTTATGATCTGGAACAGCTGTTAAATAAATAACTGGAATCTTTTTGAGTTTTTCATGAGATTTTACTTTTTTACAAATTTCAAACCCACTTACATCAGGCAAAAATATATCTAACAAAATTAATTTTGGAAGGTTATAATTTAATTCTTCGATACCTTTTAAACCTGTAATTACTCCTTTGCAAGTATAGCCTTTAGCTTCAAAATAATTAGTAACCAATTCTATTGTAGATAAATCATCTTCAATCAATAGAATGTCGTATTGAGCAATTCTCGCATCTGGTTTTTCTAATTTTAATATAAATCTATTTTCAAATTGTTTAATCTCATCTAATAAGTTTGTAATAATGGATAAAATATCGCTGTTTAAATCCTTTTGATATTTTTCTACGATTAATTGGAGATTTCCTTTGATCGTTGTGAGTCTTTCTTTTAAGGCATGTGTGAAAGCAGATAAATCTAGAGCGAGTAAACTGGCTTTTTCGTCGATATAATATTTAATTCCTTCTCTGACTAATTTGGAGAGCGATGAAATATCACTTTTTTTAATGAATTCTATCCATTCTTTTTCTGTTTCTTCTGTAATGTAAACAGAGATTCGTTTTTTCCCAGAATAATAATCCTTCTTAACTTTAGTCTCTTTCTCGTCTTTAGAAATAATTCTTCACCTTATTGTTAATCTAAAAAATTAAAGATTTGCAAAATTATCCATATTTTATTGAATTCGTTAAGATATGAAAGTGTAAATATATTCTTTTTTAATCATTTTTTTACTATTCCTAATAATATTTACCTAAAACATTAAATAAACTTGTTGTTTTAAAAGTTAAGCATGAATCTTACATTTTTAAAACAATTCAATTATTACCGGCTAACCAATCCACGTTTTACAAACATATCCTTTAATTCAGATATTATTTCCCTTCTTGCCGGCCCAGAATTACTTCCAGTACCCATAGTAATTTTTGGAGGTGGTGGTGGAGGTTTTAGAGAATCAAGGGTGACGAAACTTTGTTTAGCAACTGATTGAGGAGCTATCGGTGGCGTTGCTTTTTGAGAGGTTACCGACAATGATGCTTTTACTGATTTTATTTTTTTCGTAGTGATTTTATCACTTTCAGCATTTTCCTTTTCTATAGATTCTGGAGCGGTAATAGATTTTAACCGTTTTGGGGGCCCTGCAGCCCCTTTTAATTTTTTATTTTTTTTGAATGGATCAGCATCTTTACTTTTCTTTTTCTTCTTTTCTTTGTCTTCTAATTTTTTGTTTTCTGAAATATATTCAATAGGAACCTTTTCAAACGGAACTGCAAACAGAGATTGCGAAATATCAGAGGGTACTAATCTGAATAGCACGCGTTTAACTTCTGAGAGTTCGGCCGCAACTTTATCCATAAGCTTAAGATTAATATCTAAAATTCTTTGAAGTTTATCTTCAATGTTAGGTAAAATTGTACTTGAATCTAATTCTGACTTCTCTTTTGAAAATATATTTTTAATACTTCTTGCGATCTCTGGTTCGCTTGAGTAAAAATTATAAATACTTGTAGGAGTGATGTCAAAATTCCAAGATTTTTCGCTATTTATAAAAACAGTCGAGATTTTATCAGTTAAATACTCCACTTTAATTTGAAAATCAGGATCGTTTACAATATCAGAATCAGCTTTATTTAATAAAATTACAAAGTAAGGACTTTCATTTAAAAAAGCAAGAATATTAATCAATTCGCTTAAATATTCGACAGCTGCATCGTATCTAACGTCATCTTGAGAATCAAATATAAAAATTAGGACATCTACTTGGATAAAGAATCTTTCAGGGGATTCGAGATATTCTTCAATATTATCTTTTTGCCCTCCTAGGTCCCATAGAATAAGATCTAACTTATCAGATTGATATTCTTCAACATTTGCCCCTATTGTTGGCTCTAAATTGATCATATCGTTGTAATTAATGTCATTAATTAATCTATTAATAAGAGATGTTTTTCCTGCAAAATTAAGTCCCGCTACTACAACCTTCATTTTAGGTTTTTTCGTGTATTGCGTTCTTTTACTCCAAGCATTTGCTATTAGAATTGCTGCAATTAATGCATTTTTGAAATTAGATTTATTAATTAGTGCTTTTTTACTCAATCGTTCGTACTCAGAAATTTGAACCATAGAAAGCTCTCTAAGATTTTTAATATTAATCTTATTAAATTTTACAACATCTTCTTCGTCAATATTCTTCAACCTGTTAATTTCCAAATCGAGAATATCTTTTAAGCTAGTAGGATAATAATCAATATCAAGAAAACGATCGCAAAAATATTTTATAATTGTTTTAGCAGATTCGGACATAATTAACTTATATATTTTCCTTTTTTAAATTTTTATAAAAAGTAAAAAAAATCTAAGTTCAATGACCCTTTAAAAATAAAATAGTACAAAAAAAAAGTAATTAGTTATAATCCCAAAAGAATATAAATGAGTTTTTATCCTAGAATTATAGATTTGTTGTAAAAAAATCTTAGACATTAGTACACAATTATAAAAAAAAAATATTCGTGTTAATACTCTAAGAATAAAAATAATTAGTTAAAGGTTTTGTAAATAAAATGCAAATTAACAACAATCCTGACGAAGAAATAACATCTCCTTACACATATTTTAAAGAAAATTTAGATAAATTTCCATTTATATTGATTATTGGAAAATATGACCATTTACTAGGTCCGCGTGCTCTTTATTCATCTATTAACCTTAGAGACGAAAAGTTTATCAGAAATTTATTGAGAGACGCCTTAAATACAAAAAATCAATTTGTTATACTCGATTTTAATCAATTTTATTCACAGGTTTATAAAATTGAAGTAGAAGACCCCACAGCTAGAGGGAGAAAACAATTATATGCTATTATTCTACTTCGAGATATAGATTATCCATTAATACCAATCCTTCATTTTAAAAGAATTGAGATGATATTTCATAAAATTGGACGTGATAAGATTTTGATGGACGACCCCCTAGCATTCAAGTACTTTTTTGAAGAGGTTAGAGATATCTATATGAAGAAGGATGAAATCTTACCTTTAGAATCGATTAACATGCAAATAAGAAGTGGAGTTAATACCATTCAAGGTTTTTGTGAATTAATTCTAGAACAAAAAAGAAGTGGGGAGGTCTCCGAACAGGATTTAACAATTTATATTGAAATGATGTTAGATTCGTGTAAAGAAATAATTGAAGCTCTAGAAAAACCAAAAGCTTCAACAATTAATTAATAATTATGTAAAGGGGATGATACTATTAACGATAAAAAATTAATATTTGTAGGCCCTCCTGGTGTTGGTAAAACTACAATAAAGGAAATATATTTTGAGAAGGGTGATCCTTTAACCCTTTTAGAGAATCCATTACCTCCTTCGAGAGGTGTAAATTCAAGTGTATATTCTTTATTGAATTCTAACTTAGGAATATTAGATTTAGCAGGGCAAGAAAATGATTTTTGGTTTTCTGAAAGCGGTAAGGAAGTTTTTAATGAAAGTAGTATTATCATTTGCATTTTTGATATAATGAATTCTACAGAATCAATAGTAAAATTTTTAGTAAATGTTTATCAAATAATAAAGGAACTCGATCTGCGCTCTTGTAAAATAATAGCCTTTTTGCACAAAATAGATCTCGTAAGCCCCTCGTATGTTGATCAAAAAATTAAAGCAATCAAAAAATTTATCACTATTCAGCATCCAAGAGGTGGCGATTTTGAAATATTTAAAACATCAATCGGAAAGGATTTCTTTTACGATACTTATTACATTCTTTTAAACGCTTTAAATTCGATTTTTCAGCGTGGTGGTTTAATTTCAATTAGCAAACAAGAATTTCAAGATTTAAAGAAAGAGCTTTCAATTATTTTACAGTCTGATCACATTTCAAAATATAACTCAGATTATTTAGTAGATAATTTTGATTTAGATTTAGAAGAAACTCACCTTCATATGCAAAGACTTGAGCAATTAGGACTTATTAATAACTTCGACAACTTCAAATTTTTTAAATTAACGAATAAAGCATATTTTTTTAAAGTTGGGTGGGAAAAAGAGCAGTTTAATACTGAAGAGAGCAAAGAGAATAAAAATGTTGAACTTTTCCATATTTTTTTATATCTAAATAAACAGAATGTGTAATTTATGTGAAATTCTTAAGAAAAACAAGGATTAAAGAGGAATTAATAAATGAAATCTGGTTCATCAATAGACATTAAAGAGCATAAGAATGTAGAAGAAAAATTAAGATTATTGGTCCAGTATGCTCAAGACGCAATAATTCAAATGAATAGCGATGGTTTAGTTACTTTTTGGAATAAATCTGCAGAGAGATTATTTGGATATACTGAAAAAGAGATGTTAGGCAAGAATTTACACATCCTCATTGTTCCCGAGCGTTATCACAAAGCTTATAAAATAGGTTTTTCTAAATTCAAAAAGTCTGGACAAGGTGCTGCAATTAATAAAACACTTGAATTAAAAGGAATAAGAAAAGATGGTGCAGAATTTCCAATAGAACTATCTCTTTCAGCAGTTCGAGTAAAAGGTGAATGGAATACTATAGGAATTATAAGAGATATTACAAGCCGTAAAATAGCAGAAAAGCAATTAAAAGAATCGGAAAAGAGATATAAAATTCAGAGCAAAGAGTTAGAATTAATTCTGGATAATATCCCAGCATTGATATTTTATAAAGATGATAGGAATAATCTAATTCGGGTTAACAAGTATTTTGCTGATGCACATAAAGCAACAAAAGAGGCTCTTGCAGGTAAGAATTGTTTCGATATTTATCCGGAAGATGTAGCACAGAAATATTTTGATGACGATCTAGAAGTAATTAAAAGTAAAAAGCCTAAGCTTAGTTTTATAGAGCCGTGGGATGTAGCAGAAGGAAGAAAATCGGTTAATTCAAACAAAATTCCATTATATGAGGATGATGACAAATGTATAGGGATAATAGGTTTTTCTACTGATGTCACAGAACAAGTTAAGGCAAAGCTAAAATTAAAAGAATCTGAGGAAAAATATAGATATTTAATGGATGGAATTACATCTGTAGGAATCGGTATTGATATTGTTACTAAAGATTACAAAATTTTGTTTCAAAATCAAGTTTTAAAAGAAAAGTTTGGCGACATTACTGGAAAACTATGCTATGAAAAATATATGGGATTAAAAACTCCTTGTGATTTCTGTCCTATGATTAAGGCATTAAAAAATAATACAATCGAGTCTACGGAATTAATAGCTGCTGATGGAAATAGTTATGAGTTATTTTCAGCACCATATCTCGATTCAGATAGAACCACAGATAAAGTGATTGAAATTGTTATGAACATTACAGAGCGTAAACAAGCTGAGATGGCGTTGCAGGAATCTAAAGAGAAATATCGATCTTTGTTTGATAACGCACAAGTAGGGTTATATTGGTCAAGAATCAGTGATGGTAAATTTTTAGAATGTAATAATACTTTTGCCAAATTATTTGGATATGATACGCGAGAAGAATGTTTAGTAGATTATATCACTCTCGAGCATTATGTGGATTTAAATACACGAAATGAAATGTTAGAAGAAATCCGTGTTAATAAAAAAGTTAAGAATTATGAAATACATGTCACCAAAAGAGATGGTACTCCCATTTGGTTGAGCATTTCTGCTCGAATGTTTGAAAAAGAAGATCGTATTGAAGGTGCCGCTATTGATATCACTATGCACAAGGAAGCAGAACGGAATTTAAAAAAATCAGAAGAAAAATACAGAACCATTCTCGAAAGCATAAAAGAAGGTTATTTTGAGGTAGACTTATACGGAAATTTCGAATTTATTAATAACTCTTTATGTGAAATTATTGGATATTCAAAAAATGAATTATTATCTATGAATTATGAGAACTTATGTGATGAAGAGAATAAAAGATTTATATTTCAAACTTATAACAATTTATATAAAGAGGGAAAAGGTTCCACTCTTTTCGATTTTGTACAAATTAAGAAAAATGGAGAGAGAATATATGAGGAATCCTCAGTTTATTTGAAATTTAATTCTCAGGGTGAAATTATTGGATTTAAAGGATTAATAAGAGATATTACTGAAAGGAAGAAAACAGAAATATTAAGAAGAAAATTTCAACAAGAATTAGAAAAAGAAGTACAATATAGAACTAAAGAACTAAACAATGCTTTAGAGAAACAAAAATTGTACCTGGATCAGATCGAAAAATCCTCTCGATTTAAAACTGAATTTATGGGAACTTTGTCTCACGAATTGAGAACCCCTTTGAACGCAATTATTGGTTTTACAGATTTGCTTTTAGAAAGTGCTTTTGGTGAATTAAACGAAGAACAGTTAGAATTCGTAAAAGATATTGATGAATCTTCTAACCTTCTTTTGGATATGATAACTAATATTTTAGATATTTCAAGAATTGAATCCGGTCAGGTAACTTTAATAGTTGAAGAAATACATTTAAATAACCTGGTTAATCATGCAATCTCAACATTAAAACCATTATATGATGAAAAAGGATTAATTATTGATTTAAAGGGTTTGAAAAAAGAACAATTAATATTTGCAGACAGAATAAAATTTAAACAGATAATTTATAACCTATTAAGTAATGCTATTAAGTTCACTAAGAAAGGAAAGGTAACTTTTGAATTTAGGGATAGTAGAGATACATGGGAGTTCGTTGTAAAAGATACTGGCATAGGAATCGCAGAAAAAGATTTTAATATAATATTTAAAGAGTTCCAGAGAGTAAAGTCTGCTTACATTGATTCCATACCCGGGTCAGGGTTAGGATTAGCTTTATCTAAGAGGATAGTTAACCTACATGGAGGAGATATCTTATTTACTAGTAAATTAGGAAAGGGAACAACTTTTACTTTTACAATCCCTAAAAGTTTGAGAAAAAAAGTTAACAGTGAAAAAATAGTTGAATCCTTTTTGAAAAAAATATAAACCACTTGAATTATGATTTATAACGAAAAAGAAATTTTGGAAGAAAATATAGAGAAAATTAAACAAGTTGAAAAAACGATTAAAAATTGGTCTGATTTAGAGACACTAATTTCAACAATTTCGTCCAGATTCCTTGTTAATTTAGATTTAGACGAGGATATTAACGCATCGCTACGCGATATGGGTATTTTAAGTGGAGCGAGTCGTGTTTATCTTTTTCTTTTTAACGAAGATAAAAAAACTATGAATAACACTCACGAATGGTGTGCTGAAGGCGTTTCTTCGCAAATCCATATTTTTCAAGATTTAAATTTTGCAACGCTTCCCTGGTGGATGGAACAACTTAAAAGTGGAAATATAATTCACATTAACGATGTTTCTGATTTACCCGAAGAAGCTAAATCAACGAAAGAATTGCTAAAAATACAAAATACAATATCTGTTCTTGTATACCCCTTATATGTTAAAGGCGTTTTGGCAGGATTCATTGGCTTCGATAACGTTGAAAATACAAGGGAATGGAGAAATGAAGACTTCTCGTTATTACGAATTTCTTCACAAATCATAGGAAATGCTCTTGAACGGGATGTTACAGAGCAATTGTTGATAGATTCGGAGGAAAAATATAGATTAATTATAGAAAATATAAACGATTTGATCTCAATAGTTGATTCTAAGCTAAAATTTGAATATATCAACGACATAACTGCTTTAAAATTATTAGGTTATTTAAAAGAAGAAATAATTGGAAGATCATGTTTGGAATTCGTACATCCAGAAGATTCTGAAAGAGCAATTAAAGCTCTGG
>JAHQWH010000103.1 GCA_029856105.1 Promethearchaeia archaeon
TCAGACGCAGTATGGATCAATCCGCCAGAGACTAAAAGCAGATAAGCATTCCTCCACGTTACATCTCTCTTGCCGTCATCCACAAATTTGACAAAACTCTCGCTTCGTTTAACTGAAAATCGAGAGAAATAAGAATAGAAAAGTGCTAGTGGTAATGCCCATATAAGATATGGAATCATATAATGAAAATCAACGGGTAAAAAACCAAACGGCTGGGCAGAGTCGGGACCGATCCAATTGGCTAGTATAAATATCGCTGCTACTTTATAATTAAATTTATCTTTGCAAAAGTATAGAATGGGTACCATTATGCCGAAGGCAATTATAAAATGTCCGATTTCTGGCAACTTCTTTACCTATCTTAGTTTTATTTGATTGATTCTATTTTAATTAAAGATTCTAATAAATTAATGTAACTTATTTGTACATTTTTGAATATAAAACTATTGCATTTGATTTTAATTTGACTAATTTAATTTATAAAGTAAAAGGTCAGCGCCAAGGCTCCTAATACGAAAATTACAAGTCCAACAGTCCGTCCCATTGTTTTAGCAGATAATTTTTGTATATATGTAGAGGCTATTATGCCGGATATAATCGAACCGATTGCTAGATAAAACGAAAGTTCGAAATTAAAAAAGAACCGTCCTTTAATAGTAATGCCAAAAATTTGGTAAAATGAGAAAGTACATAAGCCAATTATTATGCTCAGAATTAGAGCCGTACCAACTCCTTTTTTAAGTGGGTATCCGTAAAGTATAACTAACGCTAACACAAAAACTAGACCAGAACTTGCTCCAAATAATCCTGAATTTAAACCCACAAAGATTCCAAAAAATATTGCTAATAAATAAAACAATCTCGAACCGCGCGATATAAATCCTTGAATTGTATCTGTTTCAGAAGCTAACTGCTCATCGATCTTTTTATGTATTTCGGCGAGTTCTTCTTCGCTTTTTCCTCTTTTTACAGTTTTGCGTGCCATGTTCTGAGCCATTTTTTTAACTGATTCGTAAGTAGGAAAACCTTTCTTAAGAAAGGAAAGCCCTAGAATCATGGTAAATAGTGGAACAAACCATCCAAAAATGTTACCTAAAGGACTTGTCATCAAAGTAAAAACGCCAAAAAAGGATATAAATACAGCTATAATCATAATTATGAAAATATCTACTCTAATTTTGAATTGTTTTTTCCTGAGATATCCTATTGAAACGGCAGCGGCTGTAATCAAATCATTTAACAGATTAATCGCTATAGCTAAAAACACATCTCCCGTGAATAACAAAATAATAGGAAACACAATCCCCATACCAGTTTGACCAATAAAGCTTATACTTATTCCTACGAGCGCACCTATAGAGATTAAAATTACGATTTGATATAATTCCAATGCCATTATATATTCACACCTTCTAATTAAATAATAATTATTGTTGAACTATGATCTATTTATAGCTATCATTAGTAGCTAAAAACATACCTTTAAATCGTTTAATGATAATCTTTTTATAATTAATATTTATTGAAGAAGTAATAAATATGAATACAGAAATCTCAAAAGAAGATTCTGACTATATGTATAATCTTGTTCAAAGAATAGTTGATGAAGTTGGTCCTAGAATGCCCTGTAGCCCGCAAGAGGCTGAAGGGGCAAATATAATTAAGGACGAGCTGGAAAAAAGTTGCGACGAAGTATTTTTAGAACCCTTTGAATGCCATCCAAAAGCTTTTCTTGGGTGGATTAAAATGATCGTAATTATGGTCCCTATTTCTATGATACTTCATTTGCTTATGCAATTCGCCTCAGAAATGATATGGTTAATTATTTTTACTGCGATCTCTTTTGTTTTGGTACTATTATCTTTATTGATCATGTGGGAAGAGTTTTTCAACTACAAAGAGTTTATCGATATAATTTTCCGTAAAAAATCGTCTCAAAATGTTGTTGGTAAATTTAAATCTAAAGGGGAAGTAAAGAAAATTATTATATTCTCGAGCCATATTGACTCTGCATTACAGTTTAATTTGCTTAAGGTTCTAAAATGGGGTTTTATTCCACTCGCTTTTGGTGCTATAATCATATTATTGATATGGTTGGTTCTTTCGGCTATTTCATTAACATTTATGGTTATTGGGTTCATTGAACTTAAAGCTATATTTTTTTCAACAGTTATTTGGTTACTAATCGTTGGTAGTCCTTGCTTTTTAGGCTTGTTTTTTTTCGTTCCATTGGGAGAAAAAGGAAACGTTGTTCCAGGCTCAGTGGATAACCTTAGTAGTTGCTCAGTCATAGTGGGGCTTGGAAGATATCTCAAATCCCATAGAGATATAATCCCTGAAAACACTGAAATTAGATTGATTAGTTTTGGAAGTGAAGAGAGTGGACTACGAGGGTCCTACCGTTACGTTGCTGCTCACTTGGAAGAACTGAAAAAATTCGATGCTATGGTTTTTAATATGGACGGATTGGAAACACCGGATAAATTTTTAGTGATTGAGTACGAACCTACAACTCGAACTAAGCATTCAGAAGAAGTCGTTCAAAAAATATTAAAGGCTGCGAAAATGAACGACATTAAAGCTAAAAAATTTGGCGCAGGTAAATTAGAAAAGACGGTTGGTAAATTAAGCGGAGGATCTGACGCTGCTGCTTTTTCAAAATCTAACGTTAAAGCTGCATTCTTAAATTCGGCTGATTGGAAAACAAGGTCTAGCTATTACCACCAATCTACAGATACCCCTGACAAAATTAGGAAGGGGACTTTGGAGAATGCTTTGCGTATCTGTATAACTTTTATTTTAAATGAAAAAAATAAATAATTGATCGAAATATGAATGAACAATTACTACAATTTTTAGAAGATACTTTCGCTACGAGTGAACTTAACCGCCTTCCCGAGAAATATGGAGGAGGAAGAATTTTTGCGTCTCCTTTAATTGGTGTTGCTTCTGGAAACGACCCTATTTTTCTAGAGTTCAAAGAAGTAGTAGGGCCAGAACACCTTACTCCTCTTGAGATGTGGAACGCATGTGGTCAGGAAGAATTGCCCGCTGAACAACTTTGCATAGTATCAATAGTTTTTCCATATGTTAAAAAGATTCGTGACGAGAGCATGAATATTATCCAATTACCCCACGTAACATTACCAGCTGAAATTTATTCCATAGGGAGGAACTATGCTAACGAATTCAAAGCTTACATTTTAAAACGATGTATTAAATTTTTTCAAGAAAAAGGCTTTATGGCTGCAGCTGGAATGCTTAGTGAAGCCTTTACTATTATTGTAAAAGGAACATTTTATTCAACCTGGTCTGAACGGCACGCTGCTTTCGCAACAGGGCTAGGAACTTTCAGTTTGCACGAGGGTTTTATAACTGAGGTTGGGTGTAATGTACGGTTAGCCTCAGTAATCACTAATGCCCCACTTGAATTAACACTAAGAAAATATAGCGACCCCTACTCCAATTGTCTATACTTTACAAAAGGTACTTGCAAGACATGTATAGAAAAATGTCCCGCTAATGCAATTACCGAAAATGGGCACGATAAAACAAAATGCTACAATTATGGTCAAAAAATAGCAAGAAAAATGAAAATTCGCCTTGGATCGCTTCCTAAACCTCACTCTCGTCGAGTTAATGGAAAACTAAGACCTCCAAGTTACCCGGTTGGTTGCGCGTTTTGTCAATTTGGGGTTCCTTGTATGGATAAAAACCCAACATTAAATGAATAATTGTTATTCTATTTACGTAGCAGCAACTCTCTTAGGAAATTTGGATTGTGCCTTAAGATTTTCTTGCAATAATTTATTTACCAATTTGAATCTTTTGTCTTGGAAGTCTTTTTTATCCCACAAATTATTCAATTCATGAGGGTCGCTTTTACGATCGTAAATATCGCCAAAATCGTCGAACCCTTCGTAAACAGTTAACTTATAATCTTCAGTAATTAAATGTCTTATCCGAGCTTCCAGAGGACCTACCTCTTCGTCGTTCTCTATTAAAACGCAATCTCTTATCTTCTTGACTGGATTTTCTAAAACTTGAGACATATCAAGACCTTGCATATAAGGTGGGTGGTGTCGCTCTTTTACATTTAAAAGGTTTAGAATCGTTTTAGGAAGATCAATAGTACTAACTAAAGATTGAGACACTCCTGGCTTTGTTAATCCGGGTACTTTCCAAATTAAAGGGATGTGACAAGGTCCTACGAAAGGACATGGTCCCTTGAATAGTAGCCCGTGGTCACCCATCAAATCGCCGTGATCGCTGGTAAAAATTACCATTGTATTTTCTGAATATCCCAACTTTTCTAAAGACGCTAGTATTTTACCTACGCTATAATCTACATATGCAATAGCTGCGTAAGTTAAAGCAGTAATCTTACGAACCTCTTCTTCCGTTGATTCTCGCAAGAACGCTTTTTTAAAAGGCGGATTTTTTAAATGATATCCTAAATATTTATGGCGATATAGATTCTTTGCATCTTGAAAACTTGCGGGGAGTTCTATATCTTCTGGTTTATACATATCTTGAAATCTCTTAGGTGGATATAGAGGATAATGTGGATCTGGAAAAGAACAATGCAAATAAAACGGTTTATCTCCATAATCACCCTTGGCATATCTTTCGAGGAAAGCGATTGTTCGTTCTTGAACGTAGGTAGTATTGTATAAATCTTCTGGTATTCCGTCGCAATATAAACTGAAAAGATTGTCGTAATTCTGAACTCTTTTTTTCATTTCCTCTGCAATTTTAGGGGCTCTTTCTTCCAACCATTCTGTATAATGGCCAGCGCACACAGTACCATTTCCAGAAATCACTTCCACTTCGTCGTAACCATAATAAGGGAGGGGGAAATTCTTTCCCACAGGATCTTTTTTACCTTTATCTACCGCCCAACTAAACAAACTCTCGGCAGACTTAGCTTTTTGTTTAAATGGTCCTAGCCAAAATTGATGGTGTATTTTTCCAATAGCCGCAGTATGCCAACCTCTTTTCTGAAGCGTTTTTGTAATGGTTGGAATATCTTCTGGTAAATTAATTCCGTTGCTTCTAACGCCATGCAC
>JAHQWH010000104.1 GCA_029856105.1 Promethearchaeia archaeon
AATTTCGGAAATCCAGAAGTTCCCGAATCTTTCTGGTATTTTGCAAATTCCGTAAGAGGTATGGCTGATTTTTGCAAAGAATTAAGAATCCCTGTGGTGGGTGGAAATGTTTCATTTTATAACGAAGATGAGGTCAGTAAAACGGCAATTAAGCCTGCACCCGTAATTATGATTGTTGGTATAATTGATGGCGTTGAAAATATAATAACTTTACCATTTAAAAATGTAGGAAATGACATTCTTATTATTGGCGAAACCGAAAATGAACTAGGCGGGTCAGAATATCATTCAGTTATATATGATATTGAAGGGGGGATTCCACCTAAAGTAGATGAGAAAAAAATCAAGGCAAGATGGGATTTTATTTTTGAATTGTATGAAAAAAAAATGATTAAAGCCAATCACGATGTAAACAAGGGGGGAATTATGATCTCAATTGCCGAAATGTGTTTTAAAAATAAACTTGGAGCAAACTTAGACCTAAGTAGTTACAATGACAAGAATTTAAGAGACGATAAGCTTTTATTTAGCGAATCTGTAGGGAGATTTATCATAGAAACGGATCCAAAAGATTTTGAGGAAATTATGATTCTAGCTGAAAAATTTAAAGTTTCCGTTAAAAAATTAGGTGTTTTAATAAATAAACCAGAAATCAATGTAAAAGGTTTAAAATCTCAAGATATTAAAATTGATATCGATGAGATGAAAGTGAAGTACGACTCGACAATACCAAACCTTATGGATATTTAGTGTAGACGATCTACTTGAAAGAAACTTGCGATATTAAAGAAGAAATTCTAAAAAAATAAAATTGAGTTTAGGCTATCTTATAGAAATTACCTCTTTTTATATTATGTTCGATCAACACGAACATTTTTAAAAAATAAGCAGTAATTTCTTATACATTTGATTTTTAATAATTATAGATTTATGGTAGATCGTTGAGGAAGTATTATGAGAGCTCGAGCATGTATTAAATGTAAGGAATACGTAGTAATTCACCCAAATAATCCCTTAAATCAAAACAAAATCGATCTTTTTGAAAGAAAACATCATCTTCACACGCTAATTACCGTAGAGATTAATGAGATAAAGGATCAATATCAAGTTTTCAAAATAAATGGAACAGCTAATTCTTCAACTATGTCAGCATAAGACCTAAATATCTAATTTATAACAGTTCAAATATGGAACTAAACGAGTTAATAATCATATTTGGATATATATCTTATGAAAAAATTATTTTTTACCCAATTGTAAAAAATTTTATATTGTTCGTTATCCTTATTTTTTTTAATCAATGTTTATTTAAGTTTAAAATTAATCCAATATTGGAGGTTTATAAGTTAATGGAACTTAGAGAAAGGTTTATGATGATAGGGGGTATCTTATTGCTCATTACAGTTGGAACACGAATTTTATTAATTTTTGTTGATGATACAGGAGTTTTCATATTCTATGATCTTGCTTTTCCAGAATTGCATGCAGATAATATAGGGGAGTTTTTTGCAGCTTTAGGAGCTGGAATAGGGGCAGGAATTATGTTACTGTTAGCAACCTTCGTGTTTATAGGAGCCGCGTGTTTTATTTATTTCATTTTAGGCTTTTTAACCACACTTGTAAGGGATAGTAGAGGTGTAATCATTGCAAGCGGAATCTTTACCGGAATTAGTATATTTTTAGGAATAAGAGGACTGGTTAGATCGCTGGATTTAGGTTATTTTAGTATATATATTACATTCCATTTAGTTGTTTATATAGTAGTATTTGGATTATTAGTTTACTCTTTTATTACTCTCGATAGATAGCTATTTATAAACAATTAATATAAAATCAAAATAAATTTTCTTTTTTTTATATTATTTCATAAAGGCGTTAATTAAAGATGTTCTAAAATAGAAGTAAAAGATTCGATTATCAAATCGGGTTTAATTCTCGCTTTTGATGGTTGATAAAATTGCCCTTTTCCCGTTTTTACAAGAATTCCTCTGATGTTGGCATTAAGAGCACCTTCAATATCTGATTCGATATCGTCTCCTATTACAACAGTGTTCTTAGCTAACAAATCAAGCTTCTTTAAAGCCTGTACGAAATATTCTTTTGAAGGCTTTCCAAATATTTTTGGCGTTACATTTGCTGCGTTGGCAATCATCCACACAAAAGACCCCGTATCTATTACGGGTTCTCCATTGCGATCGAGGTAATATTTATTTCCTTGCGTTCCAAGTAATTTAGCTTTATGCTTTATAACATATTTAAAAGCAATATTAAGTCTGTTTACGTCCCAATTATCGTGAAAATCTCCTATAATTACAAAATCCGGAACTTCCGAACTCTTAATTTGACGAAATTCTTGAAATTCTTCTTTAACTTCTTCAGTAGTAACCAAGTAAATTTTCTTATCGGGACATTTCGTTAAGTATTCCTTTAAGGCAATAATCGGCGTAAATATCTCTCTCTCCTTAATAGAAAAACCGTATTCATTCAGCGTATTAAACACAGTTTTAGGAGTTTTACTATCGGTGTTAGTAAAAAACAATAATTTAATACTTTTTTTGCGCAGCTTTTCTACGGCTTCGATCGTTCCAGAAATTGGTGAACCTTTAAAGTAGAGAGTCCCATCAATATCTGCCAAAATTCCCTTTATTTGCTTCAATTAGATTTCACAACTTTTTATTTTTAATTTTATTGCACATTAATTCGATATGAGACATAGAAATTAATTTAGCATATATATATAAAAAATATTAAGAAGTAGGGAAAAAAAAGAAGAGTCGTTGTTTGTTAATCCTAGTAGAGGAAAGGATAAACTTTTTTATTTTTCTAAATTCAGTTCAGGTTTTTTTAATCATCACCTTCGTTTATAGCATTATTTGTGGGAATCGAATCCCATAAATATATTATTAATGTGGCTATATAAATTTAACGCCTAGTTTCAACAAAAATTCAACGAATCTTAACGAATAATTTCAAGCAAATTTAAAATTTCTAAACAAAATAGTATTTATTAAAATTTGCTTTGAACAGATCACATAAAGATATTTATAATATTATCGCCATTTGTTTTATTATGAAAATCGCGATCGACATTGATGGCGTTTTACTTGATATTATTGTAGAATATTGCATAATATTCAACAAAAGATATGGCACTAACCATCAAAAAAAAGATGTTACTAAATGGGACTTCTTTAAAGATTGGAACATCGATGAAGATACTGGTTTCAAAATTTTCTACGAAATATATGCTGATTCTATGAGTATTCCTTTTATTGACGAGAACGCTCCGGAAATTATGAAAAAATTGAATGAGGCATACGATGTGGATATAGTCTCAGCACGGATACCTGAATATCGTTCCTCAATAAAAAAAAAATTAGATTTTCATAATATTAAGGAAGGTATTCAATATTCTGAATTAGTTTTACTACACCATCGGCCTTACGATATTAAATTAAAAGAAAGGTATGATCTCTACGTTGATGATAACCCGAACTTAGTTGAACCAATTAAAAAGTTAAAAAACAGAACATTGTTGTTATTTAATCAACCTTGGAATCAAGATATTATTTGTGAGAATAATGTTTATAGAGTTCATAATTGGAAGGAAGTATATCAAAAAATTAAAAAATTGTAACATTTTTTTATATATATTCGATTTCCGATATATTTATTAAGGCATCTTTATATTAATGTATTAATGTTCGATTTCAGATATATCGAAATCAGACTATAAATTGGTGAAAATAAAATGTTTTTTGGTAAACGTTTCAGCGGTCATCAGAGCGGATCCTTATCAGGGTTAGATATTCTAGTTCTTTCTATAATCGAAAATTACGACGGTATCTCGGGATACGCTCTTATTCGAAAAATCAACGATAAATTTAAAAAGTTATGGCGAGCTTCACCTGGAACAATATACCCTTTATTGAACAGGTTAACTACGAAAGGATATATCAACATTGAAGCAATAATCAGAAACAATCGTCATTTAAAATTATATCGAATAACTGAGTCTGGAAAAAAAGGATTAAAAGAAGTACTCACAAACAACTTAGAACCCAGCATCAACACTCTTGGAGAATACATTAGAACGATTGTTAAAACATGGATTCCTAACGAAGAGCGCATACATGGTATGATGTCTTGCTTTCCATATCGCTGTGAACCTTCATCTAGAAAAATTAATGAAGATGATTATTCTTTAGCAAACATTGAACGCGTAAATAAAGTACTTAAAGAATTAGACTTTTCGAAACATAGACTTTCAAGAAGACTGAAAGAAATTGATAAAACGATCTCTGAATACAAGGCTCTACTCAATGATTTAAAAAAAAAAAGGGAAGAAAATGTGAAAATTATTGAAATCGTAGACGATGAGGATGATTTCGAAAACTTTTGATTTTCATCAATTTAAAAAAAAAAATTAAAGAAAAGAGGTAAAAAATAGAATGTGTGACGACAGAAATTTTGGACCAAGAACGATGCAAGGTTGCATCCCTATTAATCCAAGAGACATAGCTAAAATGAAGCGAATGGCCCATCATTTTATGAGAGATTTTATGGGCGGTTCTATCCACCACAACATAGAAGATTTAGGAAGCGTATATTTAATTACCGTACCATTACCAGGACGTACTAAAGATGATGTTAAAGTATCGCTTATCAATAAACATCTAAACGTAACAGCAAGCAAGCCGAAAGTACCAGAACGTGAAAAGAGTAAAGAAAAGTCTGAAAAACAAGGATTTCCTTTTGCATTTAGAGGTTTTTCATTCGTAGATGTAAACATGGACATTCCCCTTCCAGCTGACGCAGATGAAAATACGATATCTTCTAAATTGACTAACGGTCTTTTAAGGATTACATTAGGAAAGAAACTTGCTAAAAAGATAGATATTAACGAAGAACAAAACAATTAACATACATCTATCGAAAAATAGGCGGAGCGCTTTAGAATTATTTACTTGCCGACTT
>JAHQWH010000105.1 GCA_029856105.1 Promethearchaeia archaeon
ACTTTTTTATCTTCTGGTTCTTCTGGATTTTTAATTAAACTTAATTCTAAATCTGATTCGTTAATACTCTCTAAAATTGGATAGAGTTCACCTGGAGAGATACGGGTTTCCATTTGAACTTGAGAAGCAATTTCTGATATACTAAAATGGAAATCAGGATACTTCTCTTCGTTTTCAATTCGGTATGTATATTCTTTTTTTAAAACATCTATAATTAAATTTTTTAAAGAAGTAGGAATTTCTTTTTTAGTGAAAGAAATCATGGTTTCTTTTTGCTTTTGCCCAAAAAGCGTCTCATCTTTTTGCTTCTTGCTATAATCTGTGGAAAGAGAAGTTAGAAATTGATCTGAAGCTTTATCA
The DNA here is from genome assembly GCA_029856105.1 of Promethearchaeia archaeon. GTDB lineage: Archaea > Asgardarchaeota > Lokiarchaeia > Sigyniarchaeales > SOKP01 > SOKP01. The sequence goes on from JAHQWH010000105.1 coordinate 361, forward strand.
TTATTGTTATTAGTGCTTAAATTAAGATGGCTGCGTCTTTTATTAGTTGTAGTAGTATAGAGTCTTTCTGACAGATACTTTTTTGCTTTTTTTTGAGCGATTCCTTTTTTGTCGTAACTTTCTGTAACGGAGGTAAAATCTACCATCTTTACCATAGTCCCATAATCGTCTTTCTTTTCAGTTAAAAGAATGTCCATGTCAATTTTTGCCAAATTCTCAACTAACGAGTAAACTTTATTTTTTGGAAGTTTTGTTGCTCTTATTAACTCCCGATCTAAAATTTCAAGAGGAAAAGCTTTAGCTCTTCTTATGTATTCGCTTCTTATCAGTTGGTAGATGATATCCCTACTTTTTACTTCTTGATTAATGGTTTCCTTATGTAATCGAATAAACATTGATGTTTCGTGTGGTTTTAAATAGTAAAATAACAATGTACTTCCAAGGAAAATTATCATTATTAAAGAAACAATATATTTATCAGCCATAAAGAACTGGCCTAGAAGCGTGATTTCTTGATTTGGAATTTGAGTTTGTAGAGCAAAACGCGTTAGAGTTTGAGCAAAAACACACCCTAAAATTAATAAAATTAGCCCGTCTCTTTTAAATACAAGCAATCTCCATTCTAAAGAACGCCCCAATTTTTTTACAATTCTATATAAGAAGTACATTGAGAAGGCAAATTCAATAATAATAATAAGCCATATAGTCGAGCTTGTGTCTCCAACTGTAGCCTTTAATGCGGTGATAGTGGCGGGGTTTAACACAAGAAACATAGTTAATTGAAACACTTGAAAGAAAAAAATGAATAAAACAACTAAAGAAAAAGTATAGTTGTCAAATAAACCGGCTCTTCTTGTTTCAGCTCGTCGTCTTGTAAAAACATACTCAAAAATGATAAACAATAGCGTTAATATTAAAGTAAAATAAATTAAAGGCATAATTAATCGCATTTCTAATACATAAACACCTACTGCTTCAGCAGGAGCAAAAGGTCCAAAAAAATCTAACGATATGAAAACTAATAATCCTCGGTAAAACAATGATATTACAACAAGCACTCCTAATATGAAATACGGGGCGACAAAAGCCAAAAATCCACGAAATGCTGAGTACTTTGTTATAAGTCTGGCTTCTATTTTTGTAGCAAACTTTCTTGAATACATAAAAAACCTAATACTTAATAGAACAAGCCACACTGTTGATAATCCTAATAAGTAGCTTATAAAGTTAAGATTTATTGAATTTAAAAATAAAAAAAGCAAATAGAAACCAGTTATTATTACAATATATAAAACAATCTGTTTAATTGCTGTATACTTCTCAAAAATGAAAACTCTAATTTTATCAACACTGTATAATAAAGACAATGCAAGGAAAAAAAATACCAACGCGTTACAAAAAACAAACGGGTTTCCAAAGGTAAGGATGTTTAGATAAGATCCCGGAAAATTTATCCCAAATAAAATTAATAACGAATATAATACAAATATCACATATAATCCAAAGAATTTTCTCTCAAAACAGTACGATTTTTGAGGTTCCTTTCCCTCAACGTATAATTCTTGAATAAAAATTTTTCGAATAATATGTTGTAAAGTATCCCTAATTTTTGTTATAATTTCTATCGGTTTCATTTTCAGACTATAAGTCAGATTATTGCAGAGAATCAAAAAAAAAAAAAATAATTATTTTTTTAAATGAATTTGAGAATATTAAAGTATTTCTTTCGCTGAAGTATCACAACTAGATATGAGAATTGCATATCACATGTTATTTTATTGGTGAAAATTTTAAAAGGATTCAAAAATAATATTATAATGTATATGGAATCAAATCAACCAGACAAAGAAGCGTTAACAAAGCTAGTTAAACAAGCTATTGAAATGTTGTGCGAAAAAAACATTTCTAGTGTAGTAATTCTATCTTCTTATAAAGTAAATTCCATTTTAAAGGATAATTTTGCGATAGATATTAAAGTAGATAGAATCGGACGAGTGTTAAGCAATGTAGCAAAAAGAAATCAGTTAAAACGGTTAAATACTAATATTCCGAAATATAAATTACAAATCTCAAAAGTTTCCAGCCTTAAGTATTTTTAGTAGTCTAAAAATATTAAAGAAATAAAATTATTTTTTAATATTGCGGAAATCAGGAATTATCTTTTGTAATCTCTCGATAAACGTTTCAAATTCGTCAAAATTGTCTTTGAATGGTTCGAGTTCCGAGATTAATTTATCGTAGTTAGTAGATAGATTTGTTTCGAAAGGGTGGTTTATCGCACTTATACCTTTCAACATATCAATCGAGAGATTTTGGATTTGTTCCGTCAAACTTGAAATCTCTTTAGTTGAATTTTCAATTCTTTCTTTTATCTTCGCATCTACCATCGAAATCTCGTATAATTTATTAATGGTCTCGTTGAGATCTTTTTTAATCGACTTAGTGATATAATCGATACTCTGCTGTAAGTGTTTGTTTATTTCGCTCGTTAAGATTTCTTTAATTTCGCTTGTATTAGCTTTCAAATATTCTTGTCCTGGAAGGCGCCTATTTACGTATCCTTCTACTTTTTCTTTATATTCGTCAATTCTTTCTTTAAATTTCGTTTCAATCCATTTTTCTACTCTTTCAAAGCCACTGTCTATTGTTAAATTCATATGTGCTAGCGAATCACTAATTTTATTTAGACCTTTTAACGCACCGTCGTTAAATTCAGACGACCAAGTTTCTAATTCCGATTTGTAATCATTTAAAACTAAGTTTGAAAAATTTTGTAATCCTTTTTTAAAACCATCTACAACGGGATTAATATCTTGGTATTCTAAATCGATTTCCATTTCCAATTGCTCCGCGGACATCGGAATTTCTTGGAGGTCGTGCGGAACTTGTTCTCTTAATTCTAATCTTTCCTTAATTATTATAGGGTTTTTTGTTTGTCCATATTCAACGAATTTTTGAACCCATTTGTAAAAATCTAAAGAGTTTGGTGCCTCTATTTCGTATTTAACCTTTAGATAATCGCTCTTATCTCCTTTTGAGTGATCTTTTAATCGAAAAACTTCTAAACCAAAATTATCTGAATTTTTCATTTTGGAATGGTCGAAAACAATTCCAAATCCATATGGGAATTTTTCGTTCTGAAAATAAAGGTGATTTTTTTTATCAACATCAGAAAAGAAAAGCGTTTCAGCCTCAGGATGAGAGTGATACCATCCTACTACTGAAAGATTCTCGTTTGAAGCTTCTTCTTGGATTTGGATAAGTGATTTGTGAATTCCTTCAGAAAAACCTAATTCTACTTCATCTCCATGAGTGATTGGAATAATTTTTGTTATGGTAATGTCATCGTTATCAGGGTTCTTTTTTCCAATGCAAAATCCAAGAACTTGTTCGTTATATTCTAGTACAACATTAGCAAACCTTAATACATGAGTAAACATATCCTTAAAAGGGGTCATCTCAATGAAAACTCTACCTTTCTCGCTGATTTCTCGATTATTATCCGTCATCTTTATTTGTTACCTCCTTGTTCTAGCTTCTTAATTTTTAATAATAGTTGTTTTTTTTCAGATTCTAATTTATCAATTTTCTCAAAAATAGGAGCTTTCGTGCCCTCCAAAATTAAAATAGCAGCTTTTAAATTTGTTAAAAATTTTTGCGACTTTTTATTAAGGTTGTTCAGGTTATTTAACACTATATTGTGTTTCTTTGAGGTCACATCGTAAGTTTCTTTTTGCATTGCTTTTATCTTATCAAGAGTAGCATTTTTTATCGATTTTATTTGTTCAGATAAGGAATTTAATGAATTTTCTAATTTTTCTAAATTATCAAGATTAACAGACACTTTACCATTATAATCTATTAATTTTTTCTGGCAATCATCAAAATCTCTCGAGAAATCATTTATTAATCCTTCGAACTTTTCTTTAAATAGCGTATTAACTTTTTCTCTAACGATAACATTTATCTCTTTAAGTAACTCGGCAATCTCTTCTTGATATTCGTCAATTTGGTCAAGAAAATCGTCAACATACCCTTCTGCTTTGAATAACTCAGAATTTAAATCGTCTTTGTATTTCTTTTGTATTTTATCAATTCCCGCGTTTATCATTTCTTTTAAAAGAGTTAAATCTTTTGATATTTTTATATTATTATCTTCTATATTTGCTGAAATATTTACGCTAAGAGAATTAAGGAAATTAATTAAAGGAGTTAAGGATAAATCCAAAAAATTAGCGAGTCCTAACTGAAAAGAATCAATTATTTTACGCTGATTTATCTCTGGCTGTTTAAATTGTAATTGGCTAAGCTCAGGAACTTTTACATCTCCAAATATATCCACCGTTTCATTCTCTTCAGTTATGGGGGGTTCTCTCGAGTGTACATTATTAATTAATTCTATAATTTTAAAGTAATGTTCAAAATTATCTGGTGTCTCAACAATTGTCTTAACGTGGTGAACATTTGAGTCTCGAACGTTTGATGGATTAGTCAATCGTATTGCTCTAAATCCGGGATCGTCGGAGCGATCTAAATAAGCATGATCAAAAACTAGCGCGATGCCACTAGGATTCAATTCGTTTTGCCAACCGAA
>JAHQWH010000106.1 GCA_029856105.1 Promethearchaeia archaeon
ACTTATCTAGAAAAAATTTAATTATATAAGTAATCCCTACGGCTGCAATCGAGCCTATTAATTCAGACATATTGGGACTAGTAGAGCAATAAAACAATTGGAAAAACTCTATACTTCCAAAACTTCCACAGATAAAAGGTGCTATAACAATTTGATTTGTCTTTTGAATAATATAGTTTAGCGTAATCATACAAGCGGCAAAAATAAAATAGAGTGCCATTTGCTTTTTAACGTTATTTTGATCTTCCATATTTTAACTCAATCTAAAATTAGTAGAATGTTCAAAATTAATTTTCCAAGCTAAGTCATTTTTTTACGCGGTTTTTCCAAGAATCTTCTTGTTCATCGACATATCCTCTATCTTGAATTGGCTCGTTAATTTGTCTTGTTAACTGAAAATTACTTTCGGAATCCCCTGATTTGGCTGCTGCCATTCCTAATATTGATGGTTTATTGCGTTTAACTTCTTTACCAGTCAGTTTTCTATACAGTCTCTTAAATCCATAAAGAATTAAGCTAAAAGTTATTGAGAACAACAAGTACACGGCAAACCATCCACTTCCAAAAATTAGGATTGGAAACGGAAGAAGTCCTCCCTCATAACCTGCATATACAGCTCCAAAGACAGCAAAGAGTCCCATAAAAATAATGCATCTTACACAAGACGGAATCATTTGCTTTTTCATCATTATTTTTGTTAGTTCCATTGATTCTCGTTGTAGTTCTATCATTATTTGAGTGTTTCCAGTAAGTTGAGCCATTTTCATTCGTTCTCGTAAGTTTATTGATTTTTCTCTTAGTTCTCTTACGGCATCACTTTTTACGCCCATAATTCTATTAAGAATCTCGCCTACACCTATCATTGCAATGGTAATAAGCATTATTTGGATAATAATTTCTCCGTTTGCCATTATTCCTCACTATTATAGGAAAAGCACAATTTTAAATAAATTTTATTATCTCAATTTAGGAATTAAGAATCTATACTTCTAGTAATATATTTTTTACAAAGATGTAAAAAACTTTAAATTATTAACTGTATTACTTCGTAATTGGTTTAAAATTTTGTAATTTAATTAAAAAATTAATGTAAAACCAACAAATTTGAAAGGAGAGATGAAAGTGCCAAAATATGTTGTTATTCATCCATTTAAAAAGCGATCTTTAGAGGCGATGTTAAAAATGCCCTCTGAGAAAAATGTTTTACTCAAAAATTTAAAATCAAATTGTACGGAGGATGCTGATTGGGTGAGAAGTTGGGCAGTACTTGAACAAGAAAAGTTATATTGTGAATGGGACGCAAAAGATCCTGAATCGATACGTAATATCTTTGAGAAGGGTGGAGGAGGCGTTGAAATAGAAGCAATTTACGAGATGCAAGTAATAGAAGGAGAAGATTTTACGGAGAAAGTTCTTGAAGCAATTCAATCCTAATACTATCTACATTATTTCTTTGCAAAAATAACTAATAGGATCCTCTATAACAGGGTACGAGCATTTTGGATTTGAAGTTATCGAGCATATTTCCGTAACTGAATTTGAAAACGATATCTGGATAATGATGAGAAATAATAAATAATCCAGGAATTTATTCACATTATCTTAAATTTCCTTTCAGATAACCTTGAATATATTTAGCGTATAATGTTTTCCATGTTGTTGGGAGACTTGAGGCAATAGCACATCCCAAACGACACTCATCGCAAAAATCATAGGCGTCGTGCTGCTTCATTATTTCTCTTACCTCATTTGAGTGATAAATGTTATTAATAGTATTTTTTAGTGCGTTAAAGCTTTTTACAGGGTGAATTTTGCATGGATAATCTATGAAACCATCGTACCTTACAAATAAATAAGCTTCTGCTACGTGACATCTCAAACTCGTTTGATAATATTCTGGAGCCCCTCCAAAGCCTCCCTTTTCTACAACATTAATACTAATAGGGTCGGTTAAGATATTTTTATATTTAGATCTTAATGAATGAAGTAATTTTGCCCAAACTGAAAGATCGGGAATCATATCTTCTATATTATCAATTTTATATTGAAAATTTCGATGATCTCTTATAATATCTTCGCACGGAAATAATTCTATAGAACAATTTAGATTTTCGGCTAGTTCGCAGATATTCTCAAGAAATTGTAAGTTGTCTTTCATAACAACGGTGCTAATTATAACGCTTATGTCTCTTTTATTTGATAAAGCGATCGTTTCCATAACTCTATCAAAAACTTTAATTCCTCGCTTTTTATCGTGTAATTCTGCCGTAGGGTAATCGAGAGAAAGCAATATGTAATCTAAACCTTCTAATTTACTTTTTTCCTTTAAAAATTGAGGCATTAAATATCCATTTGTCGCAATTCCATTCATAAAATCGTGAATAACTCCCGCATGATAGACTAATTCTGGAAGATCTTTCCTTAGCGTTGGTTCGCCTCCGGTAAAAGAAAGCGCGTTAACCCCCAATTCAGATATTTGATCAATTAACGATTTTATCTGGTGAGTAGTCATCTCATTAGATTTAAGGTGTTTTGGTATCAAGTGAATTGAACAAAAAGGACAGGTCGCATTACATCTTAGCGTAAGTTCAATTTGTGCCGAATATGGTACTTTTTTGTTAGTGAATTTGTTCAAGGTGAAATTTCGCATATATCTGAGCAAATTTTTTACTCTTATTGGAGGGATTTTATTTCACCTTGATCTGGTAATTGACTTGTTATGAATTATTATCATTTAGTTGTGTTAGAATTAAAAAGATAACCAAAAGAAACCATTGTAAAAAAACGATAGTTTTTTGACAAGTAAAATAGATTTCATAGATTAAAATAAATAAAAAAAGTTTAAAAAAAGATTGTTATAATTTAGAATTAAGCTTCAGTTCCACAACTTTTACAGATATATCTTTTAGCATATATCTTCATTCCACCTTGTTGGAATAGTACTTGAGTTCTATCTTCTTCAGTGTTAAATGTAGTCCCCCCACAAGCTGGACAAACCCTTCTCCCTTCAACTGGTGGCTTCTCTATAGCCTTTTGTTCTTCCTCTTGCTTTTCAACTACAGCAGAAGGTTTAACATATCCTTCCCCCGTTGAAGCTACTACTCTCGTTCCAACTCCTCCAGATTTTTTTGTGTCTAAAAGTTTATCAAGTTTTTCGTCTATTTTTTCTAGTAAATTCAATATTTTTTCTTCGAATTCAGACAACTAACCATCTCCTCGTTTTTGATTTTTTGAAAAAACTTTTTTTTTATTAAATGATCTAAGGTTGATAATAAATATTTTTGTAAAAAAGAATTCTTGTCTGAAAAATAATAGTCAATTAAAGAAAATAAGTTAAAAATTAGCTTATTATAGGAGTTTTTAATTTCTTTCCTACTGGGGCATCTGATGAAAAATTCTTTGCTTGGTAATAAGTATAAATTCCTACACCGATTATAAATAAGGATAGAAATAAATAACCAAGCCAAAATGTAGTTCCTATTACGAAAAAGGTAGGATCGTTAACTCCACGACTAGGTAAGGCAAAAAAGAATATGCCAATTAGAGCTGAAATTGAGCAGACGGTACCACATATACAATCAAAATAAATTTGTATTCTTTCGCGTTTTATTTTATCATCTGAAGACATTATTCAATCCTTATTAATTGAAAATTATAATATAAGTATTAATCTAATGATCTAAGAATGTTAATAAAAATTTATGTAAAAATAAAAAAATTACTGAAAAACTAATAGATTTTTTCAACTCAAGGTAGAAAATTAAGATTTCAATTACTTTTCAATATTTTTTATCAAAATACTCTCCTTTTTCCTTCTATAGATTCAAAATAATCGAGTACTGACTCTCTTATTTCAATGGCAGGAAAAATTAGCCTTGATTTATTTATGTAGTCCATGGCATCGTTCCAACTCCATGTGGGGTTTTCCTTTAAAATCCACGCTACGATAATTCCTCCACTTCGAGAGATCCCCATAGCACAATGTACTAAAACCTTCCCATCTTTTATGTGTTGATCGATAAAGGATAATATGTCTTCTATATAACTGTGGGGAGGGTACCAATCGTCGGGAAACCCTTTGTGAAGGTAGGTAAATCCTAAACGTGTTGGATCGTAAAAATTTTCTTCCATTAAGTTTACTATAGCTGTAATCCCAATTTGTTTAAACTTTTCGAAGTTTAATCTTGGCCAATAAGCACCTATATACAAATTATCGTGAACCTTATAAATCTGATCTAATTCAACCATTGTAATATCCCCAAAACTCTTTTAAGATAATTACTAACTATTTTCAGTGTCATTTTACAAAAAAAAAGCTTTAATGTTTTCCTAAATCTCTGCTAGCAATAATATTAACGCCTAATTCAAGTATATTTTCTATGAGAACATCCCCCATTTTAATTGGCGCTTTTATTTCAGCTTGAGCGATCTCGTTTAATGCGTCTCTTAATCTATCTTTTAAAATTGGTTCATTACTTTTTACGGGGATTAAAGGTAAAAAACCGTTCTCCACCCTAATTGTCGTTGTAAGTATTCTCTTAGGTTCGTAATATTCTTGCTCTGCGTATTCCAAACCTCTCTTACAAGCGTACCCTTCAAAGGATATTTCAGAACCCTTTGAAATCGCTTTTATTTGGCAGCCAGTGGGACATACGATACATCTAATTACTTTTACAACGCTCACACTACTTTCACTCATTATTTAACTCACCTAGGATTTTTAATCTTCCTCAATTAATACCTCTGGTTGAGGAATCACATCAATTGTTATCGATTTGCAATCTGCTTTTATGCCGGACTCTTCTAAGTTTATGTTTAGTTCAAGCATTTCACTTGGGATGACGTAAATTTTCTTTCTTTTATATATTATGCTATTATTTTCGTCTTTAAATTGAATAAGAACCCTTCTATCGGGATATTTAACTCTGATTGTAAAAATTATTTCT
>JAHQWH010000107.1 GCA_029856105.1 Promethearchaeia archaeon
AATCTTTGTAAATTAAAGTCGCCCTGGTTAAAGAGTCGGTCTCGAAAAAATCTTGAGCTTGCCTCGCAACCCCGTAAAGAGCGGCGCCGATCGAGCTTAAGTCCCAATAATTTAACTTACGGTCGAACCGGGAATCGATCGCTATTATCTTTGCGTCTTGGTCGATGGCAATTAGCCCGTAAATGTAGTTGGATATATAGTTGGATATAACCATCCAGTAATTACGAATTCGTCGTTAAAGTCGCCTAAAGCATCGTCTAACACGTCCCCGAATTGAACGTAATCAAAGTCCGAATAAATAGCAGCTCCTTGCTCGGGATCTGGCCTTTCGGATTCGAATTTAATTTTCATGTTATCTAAATCGGTTTGAGTCGCGGATAGACCCGTCCACGTGAAAGTGTGCCAACCAGGACTAGTTCCCAAATCGAGCTGTTTTGCCCCAAGCCAACTTCCGCAATACAAATTAATTGTAGAATCAATAATAGTTTCATTGCCATACACTTTTACTTGAACCTGATTTACTGTTCCACTTTGCACGTCAAGATAACCCATGTTAAACTCGTCAGTAACATTTCCAGAACCAGTACTTACGGTATAAATAAAATCGCTCGAGGTACTAGGAGCGGTAGGCTCTTCGACTGCATCGTTTAATAGGTCCCAATGATTGCTTCCGCCAGATGTTTCCCATTCTGTAGTTACGTCGCCATCAGGACGCACAACGCCACTATCTTGAACTTGGCTTCCACCCCCAACTGAGGGAAATTGCACGATCGATGCCGAGTAAAGTTTTTCCTGACCATTATCGCTTTCGGTAAAAGTTATCGTATCGACCGCGGTAAGTTGATACATTATGCTACCCCTAGGTAGTGCGGTTCCAGTCCCGTCCATCGATGCTTGAGCATATATGCTCGTTGTATCCATACTATCAACGCTTGTAATCGTTTCTGTCCACACGTTTTCTTCTGAGCCTCCAGAACCTTTGTAAAAGGAATAATGATCGACTTTCATGACAGCCCCTGTGGATTGCGTGTTTTCAACTATCCAGCACACTTTATAGCGATTGCCAGAAGTTGCAGAATTTCTGATGCGGATTTGCGTATTACTGATTATTTCAATGTTGTCCCCCGCATCATCGAGCCCCGTCGCGTCGTTGTCGGTTCGGTATTGCTGGTGCATAAAAGCTTTGGAATAGTTAAGCAAATTAACTCCTCCCTCGCTGGTCAAAGAAACATCGCTATAAGCAGTATTATAATTCGAAGTAGTCCATGCCGTAGAGCATTCTGTAGATATATCTAACCGTTGAACGTCTCGCCAATTCGAGCCAGTAAACTCTACTACTGCGTAAGAGACGCCATCGGCACTATCTACGGATTTACCGCGAGTGAATCTCGGAGTGTAGGGTCCAGAACCCGTTAGCTCGGCGGAAAATAACGATTCCCACCAGTCGCCCCTTCCCGTATCAGCTGCTTTCTGACCAGTAATGAATACAACAACTCGATTAGGATTAGACACGGTTGATATCGAAGAACCGTCGCAAGTTGCGGTTGTCCCGCTACAAGTCGCAGTATCAACGCCTCTTACTATCAGTTCGTTGGCACCTCCGCTAGACCCTATATATTGAAGAATCTCCCAAGTAACTCTGCAATCGTTGGAAGTTCCAGTTCTTTCGAAAGTTATAGAAGTTCCAATATTGCTTGGGTTTTGTATTCTTACTCCAAAATCGTCCTGATTCTGGTTTCCTCCTGCACTAGTCCTACCCATTCCGGTTAATCTCGTGTTAGTAATGCGAATAAAACAAGTGGTTGAATCTTGACCGGATTCTAAGGCGTAATCGGTTCCTTCGGTAATAGTTACCGTACCAGAACTCGAACTAATGATGGTTGTCCCCCTAATAACTTTAAAATCTTGACCACCTCCTCCTCCTGTAGAATATTCGTAGGAAACATTAGCATAGGCGGCAAATACATTTGATCCGACAGTTTCTATTTCTTGATAATCAATAATGCCAGTTCCGTCAAATTCAAGACCGTAATCGTTTTTTCCGTCCGTCCAAGTCGTATTACCTTCTAACGTGCCCTCGTAATTGTGATGAGTCGAATCGAAGGTGCTATATCCTAAGTTTTCGTCAAATTTTGCCCAGAAATCTAAAGAATCAGGAGGGGTGTAACTACTCTGGTGCGCTTTCAAAAGGTCGTATATGGTAAAAGGCCAGTCAGGATAGAGGTCTTCGTTATTATCGAGGAAATATCTCCCATTTTCTGCGTCAAACTCTAATCCGGCATACTCGACGTAGTTCATATGGTTATAAAAACCGTCTTCTGCCCGAGATATCTTAACTAACATATTCTGCTCGATCGAGCCGTAAACTTTATGGGTGTAATAAAAGGTTCCGTCTTTTTTTGTAGTAACGGTTGCAATCTTTTCGTAACGATCGTTTTGTTCTAAGTATAAATCTAACTTTTCGACAGGTAAAGGTTCTTTAATGGTGTTCACTAGCTTTCCATCGAACACGACCGTCCACGAGCCGTCGTCGGGGTGCTCAAAAGTGTATACAGCGCCGTAATATTTCGAATCCAATACGTCTTCAAAAATATCGTTTGAGATTACCGTCAAGTCGTCTTTAGCGATATTTATTTCGTAAACTTTTGGAATAGAGGTTCTAAAGGAAAACCCAGTGAGAACGGTGTAAGTAATTTCTGCTTCGTAGGTTCCAGGCATAAGGTCAAGCTCGTTTAAGTTTACTTCGGTTATTAACTCGCGAGCTTCTAAAGGACCGTTTAAGTAAGGAGAAAGAACGCTGTAGGACCTCTTTGCGTAATATCCTTCTATAGGGAGCACTTCTTTTGGGATTAATTCCAGCCGAACCCGAGCAGATTGCCCAAGTAACGGCGATACGTCGCATTTAATTACGAACTTACCGTTAATCGAAAGCTCTTCCAAGTCGTCTAAGCCGGGAAGGTAATTTAAGCTAGAAAAATCTATCGAGCTTGTAGATAACCTTTCTTCTGGAGATACGTATGCGAACTCGTACGCTGGGTTTTGAACCGAGAACATTGAATTAACTCCAAAAGTTATCGGAAATATTATGAGAAACACTAAAATTAAAAGAGCTGCTCGCATGTTTTTGTCGTAAACGACCACTACGCTTTTCTTTGGGGTTCTAATTCCTCTGCTTTTTTGTTTTTGTCTTTTTAATTCTCTAACTATCTTACGAGTTATCGTTTTGCTCTTAAAAGTAAAGGCAAAAATTATTAAAGTTAACATTGCTGGAGCCACGACAGAAGAGTAAGGGTCGAAAAAATAAGTCCAAATAAAAACTCCTCCTAAGATTAGCGATAAAACCGTCAATATTGGGAACTTAAACTTGTGATAAAAGATCGAAAGAGTTCCATACCTAAAACTACCTTTCGAGTTTAGCGGAATTTTGTTTGTATTGATCCTAAGCCGTCTTTTTTTCATACGATGGGATTGAAACGCGGCTAAAGGAGTGCAAGTCGCTGCCACAACCATCCACTCTAAATTAACGAATAGAGCCACGATGGCAAACAGTAAAATGGGGGATATAAACAAGTAAAAGAGACTTTTAACTGAAAACACGTAATTTTCGATAGAAAGGTAAAGATATACCAAATAAACGAATACTTGCAGGTAAAGAAATCCAGAAATAACTTCCAACGGAAAAGAAAACGTCTCGGGAGAAATAAAAGTCATTAACGATAGAAAAGTTATCCCAAAAATCGCTAAAAATTTAGCCGTATTTGGCGCGATAGATTCTTTAAAAGTTTTTTTAACTCGTTTTTTTACAGACCTTGATTTTTTATTCGCTTGATATTTTTCGTAGGAACGACTAACCGACTTTCTTTTCCTTTTAACGCTTTTTAGAACAGACCTATGGTTTTTTAATTTTCTTAAACGCTTTCGAACCTTCTTTTTTAGAATTTTTGCCTCAACAACAACGCGTAAGACATCTGAACCTCCCGAATACCCTATACATTCTTGAATAATATTGCGGATTAAAATCTTCTCGGTTGAAATAATATTTTCGTTAAAATAAGACTCAAAACTTACTGTTCGACGCAGAACCTAATTACGAGCGATACACCCCCGTTTTTGGTCAAGAACCCATGCTCGAATACATTACTGGACCAGAATACGCGTTAGATCAAATCAAATTGCGAGATTCTTATTTGTTTAGGCAAAACACTTTAGGCTATTTAACTAAGAAAGTCAGGCAAGCGTCGAACGGAAGTTTAACAACCATTAAAGCCACTTGCGTAGACGGACAGCCTCAATACGTTTTTACCACGGGAAACGACGTAGTTCCAAATTCAGCTTTGTTCCAACCTCTAATCGTTAGCCCTGAGAGGTACGAAGAATTGGAGAGTAGAAATTTAGTAGACGGGTATATCGTAGTAGACGTGCAAGCTTCAAGCTCATCCAGCTCGCAAGGCATTGATTCCAACGAATTGACAACCGAAGAGAGGAGCTTATATTTCGGAAAGATACCCCTCGCAGACGTTTTTGGAGGGTTTGATTACCCGATTAAAAGCATCGAAATGTTTGGAATCAGCGACGACCAAGTTGTCGATTCTCGCTCGCTTACGACCTCAGAATACAACGTAAGCTTGGGCAACTTGTATTTTACCCGCGAGCTGAAAGAATTAATACCGTTTTTTGCCAACAAAATACCAATATATTCCCAAGAGTGTTATTATAAATTCGTAATAAAAGTGGCAAAAATAGTTCCCGACGACGGTTCCGAAAACGCCAATAGAAACGCCCTTAGCATAGCAACTACTTACGCGGTAATGGATTATTTCGACCAGTACACCTACGCCCAGACTTCTGCTCAGATGATCGCAGAGGTGGGATATACGGAGATTATGACGATTACTTCGACCGCGATCTCGGCTCCGTTCGTAGCTTTAGGGGCCTACGCTGCAAAAGTTTCGCAAGAAGCCTCGGCAACAGCCACCAAAATCGTGGTGAAAGCCACGTCAAAGACCACTCAACAAGCTACAATATTCGCTTTAGATACCCTAATTTTCGAGATAGTTAAGCGAGCGGTTATAGGCACGATTGCAGAAACCGTGGAAGAAATCGTGGTTGACGGGTTCTTCGAGACCGCCATCCAGAGCGCAGTGCGAATGGCTGGGGGGTCCAGCGCCGCTGGGCACTGGGTTTCGACTCTGTTTACTTCTCTCAGAGAGACCGCAAACTTTGGCTACTTAACGGGTAGCACCGGAGTACAAGCGCAACAAGGGTTCGCTGGACAAGTTCAGAATCTTGAAACTTACGTTTCGAATGGGATGGCGTTAAAAGGCGAAACGTCTTTAGCGCGGTTCTCAACCGATTACGAACAATATATAACGGCAAAAATGGATGAGATAGGGAATATAGGAGAGACCTTGACGGAATCTAAAATCTCACTCGGACGAATACTTGCCACCGGAATCTTTACGGGGCTTTCTTTGTTAGCGCCTTCTCTCGCCGGGTTTAACTTGTACGCCATCAGCAAACTCGTTGGGGGTATCGGCACCAGAATCGACGCGAAAACGCAGAACAAGTTCTTAGCCTCGAGAAACTCGATGATGCTATTAAAAGACGCTATAGAGATTGAGAAACAAGAGGTAGATCTGGGCAAGAAGCCTATAAATACGCAACCCGAAAATAATTTGCCAAAAAACATTCTTAGAGTTTCAAACTTGCAAGAAGGCCCATTAAATGTAGAAAACAATTTTTTTGGTGCTAAAGGTGCAATTTCTACAGGAATTGTTGCGCTTGATCCTACAGATAAGTACGCCGCAATGGATAAAGAGCAAGAAATTGCCGAATCGCAAAGAATTAAAGCACATTTAGCAAAAGTTGCTGAGATTGATAAAGGGTACAACGCAGAAGGAGAATTTGCAGGAATAATCTCTAAATTAGAAGAAAGTGGAAAGTTCAAGAAAAGTCAATTGACCAGAATTCAAAAGGCTTTAGAAAAGTTAAAAGGAAAATATTACGACGAAAAAACTATTCTCGATTCCTCTACAGAAGGTCTCTATGGGGCTATTAACCTACACGTTATGAAAGCCGTTGAAGAAAAAATTATTAATCAAGAACTACTTTCTCCAGTAGAGCGCGATATTTTTAATGCGAAAATCTTGTTATTAAATATAAAGACAATGTCCTCCGGAAGATATCCCGCCCAGTATCTTAGAAGAGAATGGGATGGTTTAAGTCCAAGTCCTTACTATCCCGCACTTAAAGGCTTTGCTGATAACTTGGCTGATATTTTGAGTTACTATAAAGTCGCAAAGACGGATTCGGAGATTGATTCAATCCTCGGTTTTGATCCTAAACACTCGTTAAATGAGATGGTTTCAGTTTTGAGTGGGTATACTTTGAAAGGAACAAAATTGAAATCCTTCAGCTTTCAGATTGATGAAAAAACATTAGATCGTTGGTTTGTGCGTTTAGAAGAAGAAATTAGTCTTGATTCTAAGTTTAAGTTAAGGGACAAGAGATTAATAATGAGAGATCTAAAAGATTTGTTTGACGCGACTTATAAGAAGTTTGGTTACGAAGCTTATCATCCTTTGTATAGATCTGTTCGATTGATGCTTGCAAGGGTTGGGGAAGTCTTAGTAGACGCTGGAGCAATTGAAAAAAATACTTTCAGTAATTTAGAGGAGTTAACTGGTTTGAATTTAATAAATTTATATAATTATCTACTGACAAATCCTAGATGCAATCCTGATATTGATCCTACTCTAGCTCTAAAAGGTAAAGCAATAGAAAAAGCAATTGAGAAAACTAAAAAAGGGAACGCTGAATTTACATCTGAGCACGAGAAACAAATAGAGGAAATTATAGGTAATCATATAGTTCAACTGCTAGACTTTAGAAAAGGTAGAAAACTTTTAGAGAGTTATCGGCCCTCCTATCGTTTAGATTTGCTTAGGAATATTGTTGATAGATGCAGTATATTGCAAAAGGTTCGGTATAAATATGAATTGGCAAATCTCTTATTAGGCGATTTTGATTTTAGCACTAATTTTCTTAAGCCGCATAAGGACATGGATCAGAGTAAACCTCATTTAGAAGAAGTTTTCCAGATTATAATTAACTCGTTCAGGTGGAGCAAAAAAACATTCTCAGACCTAGGAATATCTGTTACTGACTCTGAACTGAGAATTTTTAAATTTATTATAAACAAGGAAGTAAAAAAATGGGTTTTTAACGTTGAGAATCTTGAGACAAGTTGGGTTCGATATATCTCCAAGTTAAAACCCGAAAGAGTTATAGGAGCCCCAACATCAATGAAGATGGACTATGATCTCGTTTTTGCCCTTTTCCAAGCATCCTTAATTCACGAAGATAATCCAAAATTAACTTTTAGTGATATGGCAGCTAACAAATTTTTTGATCGTTCCAAAAATCTTATAGCAAATCTAAGGCGGGGGATAGGATTCAGTCCCGAAGCGGTTAGGAAAATGTTAATTACCACCATTGCTTGGATCAAAACGGAAGCTGCGAAAGACCCGAATAGCTATAAATTGAAATATTATTTTAGTCTTCAAGCTCACATCCAATTTTACGCTATGAAGCATCATATGAGTCTCATGAAGCCCAAAGGCGGTGGAAGCACAAGATTCTTCAATGGAAGAAGATTTGGATACGATTATATCGTAGCTTATCACGTTGTTGAGGGGATTGGAAAACATTTAGGAATTGATCCGTTATTTTTCTCCGCAATAAAAGACGAATCGTTTCATATGACTAAAACACTTCGTAACAAGCTTAAGGATTTAGGAGAAAAAGTTCTAGTATTCATCAGACACCATTTTCGGGACGACCCAGTGGGTAGGGATTCGTTCTTGGCTAAAGATAACTTGATTACTGACGCTTCAAAACACGTTTCATGGGAATCTCTTGACGAGAGAGATTCTTTAATCGTTCTCGAAGGATACGAAAAATTGATCCGTATGAAAGGCACAGGTCAGAGAATGCCTGGAACTTCGGGAATCAACGAGATTACGAGAAAAGACATCGAGCAAGTCTTCCGCGGAGAAGAGTGGGTATACGCTCGGTGGTATTCGGACAGAGATTTTACTTCCAATCTTAAAGAATTTAACAACAAGAGACGAGATATTCGATCAATGACGCTTGATAAATTTATCAAAACATATAATCCCATTGCTTACGCTAGGTTTTACGAAAACATCCTTAAAGATAAACGACCTCAACTTCAATTATTTCTGTCCGAACTTCACCCCACCCTCGATATATCAAGCGTAATTGCCGCTGGAACGGACAGCATCTATCTTAAGGAAATAACGAGAGCTTTCAGCTGGCTTCTGCGACAAGATAATTACCCGATTAAGATCTAAATTTTTGTTTTATTTTTTTGTTTTACGGTTTTTTAAAAGACTATCTACATTTAAATAAGAACAATGCGGTGTTATTATTGTGAAAGATAAAAGAATTATCAGCGTAAAGAATCCTAAATTGCGGAAAATCCGCAACGAGATGCGAGAAGTGCTACTTCAAGCTAGAGATGCAGAGTTAGATAAAATAACATATGAAATGGAATTAATGGAATTCGATAAAGATGACAATCGAATAACTATCGATGATTTGACTCCTTCGCAACTAGAGCGGTTTAGAGAACTCCAGCATTTGAAGAACGAGAATAGAGAGATCGGTCGGAAGTCGATTTGCATGTGTTATAACTGCGGCAAACCTGACCAAGACATGTTTTACAACTATCCTTACCGTGCGTGGTTCTGCGTCGAATGCGTGAAATTCTTAAAGAAGGGGCACGCAAAGATGAAGGTCAAGAAAGCCCACGGTGAATACACTTGCGATCCCGACGACGATTTCGGTCAGAGCTTTTTCTAAATTTCTCAAAATTTTTTCTTTAATTTTAATTTTTTTTATTTTTTCTCAAAAAAATTTTTATTTTTCTAAAATCCCCGAAAAATAACCCACACAATATCCATATCCACCCTTAATATCGCTACTAGTATAATATTTTAATAATTTACCTTTTTTTCCGTTTAATTTTTCACAAATTAACATTAAAGTTGTTATTGTTTGGGCTCCGCATACGGTTGTTTTTGAAGCAGCTGAAAGAGTTTTTTTAGAATTAAATTCTACAAAAGCATCAATAACATCTTGATCAAATTTCTTAAACTCTTTTAATTGATTTGTATTAAAAATTTCTTTATGTGACATATCAGACGATGCAATAATAACAACATCTTTATTTAACGTCTTAATTGCAGCAGAAATATCAGAAGCTATTTTTTCAAATACGCTATAATCCCTTCTAATTCCTATTTTAAGCGTTACTATTTTTACGTCTTTATCTTTAGCACAATATTTAATGAAGGGTAATTGTATTTCAATATTGTGTTCTTGTTCCATGGAGCCGGTGAAGGCAGAAGGATCTTCTACAATAATTTCACTTGTATCTAAAATCTTTTTAGATAATTCATCGTCAATTTGTAAGTTTCCTAAAGGCGTTTCCCAGGCGCCATCTCCTAACAGAGCCACCTTTCCATAGCCAACATGATCAGTCCCTAATACGATTACTGTATCTGGGATTTTCTCTTTAAATAAATTCAAATACGTAAAGGCGGCACATCTTCCAGAAAAAGTATATCCCGCATGAGGAGATACCCCTCCAATTATAGTCCTACTGTCTTGATTTAGCGTTTCAGGTAGTTTACCAGGTCCAAACTCTTTATCGGAAAAAACATATTCTAGGTTTTTTATTAAATCTTCTTTTTTACCAGGGTACCAACTTCCCGCATGTGATGCTTTTCTTATAACCAATTTTATCACCTTCTTCTAATTAATTATTGTTGTTTTCCTATTAAATATCTTTTATAATTATCCCCGAAAAATATGAAGCATTATATTTACAAGGACCAGTACCTCCACCTTTGTCATAACTAGTGTAATAATTTAATGCTCTATATTCGTTTGCACCCATCCTTTTACATATTAGCATTAATGTGGTAAGGATTTGTGGCTCTTTTATAGAAAATCTTGACGCGTCAAAAAAAGTCTTCTTTGGGTTAAATTCTGTAAACGATTTGATTACTGATTTATCTGCTAAGAGCATTTCTTGCATTTCAAATTCAGCAGTAAATTCATCTTTGCAAATAATATGACTCATATCTGTAGAACCTATAAATACTATATCTTTGTTTAAGGATTGGACTGCTCTCGCGATATCTTCGGATAATTTATCTAATTTATCATAATCCATTATAGAAATAATAATTGGCAAGATTTTTATCTCTCTTTTTAACGCACAATATTTAATAAACGGCAATTGTACATCAATATAATATTCTCTTCCAAAGGGAAATCCAACAAAAGCAGAATCATCTCCTTTAACCATGCTACTCGTTTTTAGCAATTTTTGAGATAAATCGCTATCAACTTCTAGGTTACCTAACGGAGTTTCCCATTCGCCTACTTCTAGTAAAGCAATGTTGTTATATCCTAAATCTTCAGTGGCTAATATCACAACTGTATCCGGGATTTTTTCCTTAAACAAATGTAAATATGTATATGCCGCACAGCTACCAGAATAAGCGTAACCCCCATGTGGAGATATTCCACCAAATATTGTTCTTGTTTTTTGGTTTAAAGAGTCGAATTTTTTACCTGGTCCAAATTCTTTATCTATAAAGGATTCATCTATCATTTTAAATAAATCCGATTTGGATCGTGGATAATAAATTCCCGCGGCAGAAGATTCTCTTAATACCAAATTTAATTTTGAGTGAATGATTTAAATTATTCTATTAAATCAATTGTATTAAAAATTTATATAATTATATCTATTGTTCGTTAAATTGGAAGAATTATTAAATTATCCGTTATACATCTAATTAGATGAGTAAAGAAAAAGAGACTCCCATTTCGCTGGAGGATATAAACGAAGACGACATCCCAGAAAAGATTCCAACTAAATTTATTAATAATCGCGTAATTGTGTTTAATCCTTTGTTTGCTTCCTATTTATATGTCAAACAAAAGTTTTTTGGGTCTCCTCTCGGGATTAGTAAACCCCGCTTAGAATATTTTTCTAAACCATCGGAATTATCCCTAATTGAAGCTCTTTACTTGTTAGAAAAAGAAAAAATTACTATATTTGACGCTAAGAACGATAAGTACCTTTCTCCCAAAGAATTTCACGAAATCGGAAAAAAAATACATCATAAATTTGAAGAAAAATATCTTATTTATCAAGATTTAAGGAAAAAGGGATATGTACCTCGTCCGGGGCTAAAATTTGGCGCTGATTTTGTAGTATATAAAAAAGGACCGGGGTTAGAGCATTCAGCGTTTATTGCTCATGTATTACCTCATGATGCAAAAATAACTGCGATTGATATGGTTCGAGCTGGAAGGTTGGCAACATCTGTAAGGAAGAAATTTGTAATTGCCAATCCACTAACAATGAGTTATTACTTCTTTGAATGGTTTAAACCCTGAGACATAGATAAACCTTAAAATTTAATGATAGTTTTACTGTCTTCGATGAACGTTAAAAACTAAACCTAAAGATTCATTATTAATTTTATCCCTTAGCTCTTCAATTTGTTCAAAGTTTTCATTAGGAACATAATGGCTAATTCTCATAACCTCATTGAGAACTTCATCACACTTCTTCTCATCAATTAGAAATCCTCGTTTAACGAGTGATTTACTTTTATTATATAATAAAAGTATTACTTTTACTAACCCTAGCAATTTTCCACTACTCGTATAACAATCTACTTTGTTGAAAGCATTTTGAATTAACAATGCATTTCTTATTAGATTGGCTGTAAAGATTTCTAACCTTTGATCTTCAGCTAAATTTTTTAGCCCTAGTAGCTGGATAATATATTTCAACTCGTTTTCTTTTGCTAAAATCTCATTTACTTGTTTTCTACACTCAAACCAGTTTAAATTAATCTCGGGCCAAACAATATCTCTCTCGTCCCACCATTCTGCTACATATTCAGGATAATTAGAGTATGAACTGATCCAACTAATTGCAGGATAATGTTTTAGATATGCTAGTTTAGGATCTAAAGCCCAAATCCCTTGAACAACACGTTTAGTAGCTGCGGTAACTGGTTCGCTAAAATCTCCAGCTGGTGGTGATATCGATCCTAAGATTGTTATGGATCCTTTTTTTTTTCCTAAAGTTGTAATAACGCCAGCTCGCTCAAAGAAACTTGATAATTTCGATGGTAAATAGGCGGGATAACCCTCTTCAGCAGGCATTTCCTCTAATAACCCTGAAATCTCTCTTAAGGATTCTGCCCATCTTGAAATACTATCTGCTACAACGGCAACATCATATCCCATATCTCTATAATATTCTGCTATTGTAATACCTGAAAAAAGACTTGCTTCACGAGCAGACACAGGCATATTTGAAGTATTGGCAATAAGAACAATATGTTCTAATAAAGGTTTTCCTGTTTTGGGATCAATAGTTTCCGTGAATTGTTTTAGAAAATTAGCAACTTCATTTCCAGGTTCTCCACAGCCTATAAAAACGCATATTTCTGCGTTACAAAATTTAGCAATATGTTGTGAGATAATTGTTTTACCAGTTCCAAAACCGCCCGGAACCGCAAAAGTACCACCTTTTGCTACGGGAAACAATAAATCTACAATACGCAAGCCAGTTAGTAAAGGTTCGTTAGGTTGATTTTTTTCACTATAAGGCTTTCTCTTTGTAACTGGCCATTTTTGTAACATACAAAAAGATTTATCTACATTCTCCTTTCTCAAGGTATATATTTCATCGACAATTGTATAATCACCTTCGTCAACAATAAACAATAAAACACCAGAATTTTCAGGAGGAACCATTATTTTATGTTCAAAAAAGGATGTTTCTTGAACGGTCCCAATTTCATCTCCACTACTTAAAGAATCTTTTATTTTTTTCGATGGAATAAAATGCCATTTTTTTGTTCTTGATAAAGAGGGAAATTCGAGACCTCTTCCTAATCTTCCTTCTTTAAAGTGGCTGAAAGTAAGATCTAAAGGTCTCTGAATTCCATCAAAAACATTTGCTAACAAACCTGGTGCTAACTCCATAGATAATGGTTCGTTAAGATTAATTACTTTATCGTTCAATTTTATACTATTAGTACTTTCAAAAGATTGGGCTATTACACGATCCGAGTAGATTTGAATTACCTGACAAATAATGTTATAGTCACAAATCTTAATTAAATCATGAAGCCGAACCTGATTTTCTAATCCTTTAAACTCCACTAATGATCCATTAACAGCAGAAATAAAACCCAAATTAGAATCATTTGTTTCTGTGACCATTTTTTACTTATCCTACCATGTAAGCTAACATTATGTTTTTTATTATGTTGTTCGTTTTCCACAAATTGGACATATTTTCACAGACTTTGTAATTAGCATCCCACAATTTTTACATTTCTTAACAATTTCTTTCAGTTGAATTGTTTGACCACATGTAGGACATTTTTTCCTATAGCCTGTTATGAGCATCCCACAATTTTCGCATTTATTGATAAGGGATTTGCGATACTTAAAGTTAAGATTAGCTTCTTTAAAATTTTTTTGAACCAGTTTCTCAGGTTCCGTTTCTATCTTTAATTCCAATTTTCGATGAAAATCTTGACTTCTTCTTTTTTTTTTATCAGGAAACATTTCTGAATAAATTGAGCTTTGCTTTTTTTTAATAAAAAAGGACCCTACAAACAGCAATAACATGAATCCTAGTATTAAAATAATGAGAAGGGGATTTGTTCCAAATTCCATCAATATAAGATATAAAAAGATTAATATAATTAGATAAATAATCAAAAGTAACATTTTGAGAGAAAAAGTTTTCTTGGATGAGCTTTCTTTCGTGTTTTCGTTTTTCATATTTTATAATAAATCTACTTTATAAATATTTTTTAGAAATATATTGTTCTGCCTTAATTATATCCTCATGAGTTTTCTTTGATTCGATCTCTCTATCTATTTCTTCGGAAATAACATCTTTTATGGTGCTTATTTTAAAGGAAACAATAGAATATTTATCGTCTAAATAAAAAGGAATATATGTAACTCCGGTTCCTTGATAGAATTTGAAGAAAAATTCATAAAAATGGAGCCTAATGGCATTTATAAAAACAAGTAATCCTTCTAATAAAATAACAACTATATTGCCAAAAATCAATCCTACAATATTTATTATCTCGTTAAAAATCCCCTCGCCTTGAATTAAATTCCCCATTGCTTGAATTGCGACCATTAAAGAGATATGTGCTAAAGCTAACGCTAGTAATCTTATATAAGATGCTACATTGCTCATTATCGACAATAACGTTTCAAATGACTCCATTGTACCTTCCCCTATAAGCCCTCCAATTGTCTCTTCTTTCAAATAAGAAACATGGAAAATCTTGCCAAATGGTTTTAAGAGTATTAATAATATACCTGGGAGCAAGGGCAACAAAATTGGGTAAGGAGGTGCTATCCATACATATATGTTAAAACCAAAAGTAAAAATTAAAATAGTTCCTCCAGTTAATAACCATATTTTAATTAATGAGTCAGTAAAACCTATATATTTTCTATGCTGTTTCCAATAATTCAAAAATTGTATAAACCAGCCCAAATTAATATGTACTACTCCAATTAATACAGCAAACTTAAAAACGACCATAATATTATTTAACGGATTGTATAAAGTGATATTTATTATTGGAATGGTAACAGGTTCTAAGTGTAAAAAAACCGTTCCAAATAATTCAATGTCATGCATCCCAAAAAATTCGCCATATAAAAAACCCACGAGTATAGAACCGATTCCACAATAAAAAATAATCCAGCAAAAATTTAAGAAATCTTTACTTTTTTTGTTCCTAAAGATAAATGCTCCAATCAAACCTGAGATAATTAATGTAATACCATGTCCTATATCCCCAAACATCAATCCAAACAAAAGTGGAAAAGTTATTGCCAAAAACGGAGTGGGATCAATTTCTGAATAAGCAGGAACACCGTACATTTTAGTAATAGTTTCAAAGGGTCTCACAAAGAAATTATTCTTCATAATTGTAGGAGCTGTATTTCTTAAATCCTTTTTATCTTCCTTGTTATTATTCGTCGGTTCTTCCTTTAATGAAGAATCCTTCCTTTTGGAATCTTGTGATTTCCCTGAATGTACATGGCTTATATCTTCTTTTAGGCTAACAGATTTATTTTTTGTAATAGCGATTGATTCAATTGTTATTTGATCTTGGAACTTTTCAATCAACCCCTTTTGTATTTCTTGTTTTTTTTCTTGTGGAACAAAAAAACTCAAACTTAGTCGATTTAAAGATAAATCTTCGAATTGATGTGAAGCCCAGTTATATTCTTCTATATTTTGCATGATCTCATTCGTAGCAGCAAATAGCAGTATGTTATCATCTCTTAATCGTTCTAATTCCTTTTGATATTTATTTAAAGACTTCACAATAAACCTAATTTCATCTGCTATACGAGGAAAGTTTATCCCGTTTGAGAGCAAATATTTTTTAAGAATCGGTACTTCTTCGGCATGAATGATGCGTATCCTCTCTCTAAATGCCTCTTCTTGTTCTTTTGGATAGATTACGAAAAAGGCAATTCTTTCATCGCTTAAAAAATCATACTGAAAAAAATTCGGAAAATGAGAAAATTCAAAAAGATTCTCTATATTTTCGAGGTTCTTTGAGAATGTTGTAAAGGCTTTAAATTCTAAACGATCAAATTTCGATAATTTATCTCGCGTTAGCTCATATTTTTCCAAAAAAATGTAACTTACATGAATCAAATTTATTTTATCCAATTCCACTTTGATAGTGATCATATATTTTTTTAACTCATTAACACGGTTTGAATAGTAATTAATTTCACTCAATATTTGATTTAACAAATCGTTAAAATCCTTAACTTCAAATTCTTTTCTCTCTTCTTTTTCAAGTATTAATTTTTGGAAGTCAGATTCAGTAAGATTAAGGTTTTTGAATAAAGTTTCTAAATTTTGGCTTAATTTCTTAATTCTATCAAACAAAACTTTATCTTTTTCAATTATGTCGCTTATTTCAGGTTTCGTTTTAATGTGAACTAGGTTAAGCTGGTATAGGTGTTGTAGTAGAAGATCCTTGTAATTATGATTAATATTTACCTTAAATAATTCCATTGAGCTTTTTTTTGTCATTTTTTTTTCTTTCCTCACTTAAGCATTTTTTGTAATCAAATCTTTTGTATTTTTCAAACGTACATAATTTTCTCTTTCAATTTCTTCTAGTACAGCTTTAATTTTTTTAATGTCTATATGTAGTTCAGGAATTATTACATTCTTCAGACCATTTATCCTACGATTTATTTTTTTAAAAGTTTGAGAGAGTTTCAACAATAGGTCTTCAGTCTGTGCAACAATTATAATGCTTTTAAAAAACTTTATTAAAAGAATAATCAAATCATCAAGATAATGAGATGTATTTTCAAAAGAGTAAGCTGGAAGTAATTCTTCCCGTATCAGTTCATAATCTATTATTGGCACTAATGTTCCAATCTTTTTTATATAGTTTACAGCAATCTTTGGATTATATTGGATTTTACTTAATTTACTTATCAAATTAAATTCTCGTTTACCCATTTCTTTATAGGTTTGATTTAGTTTAATCATAGTCTCTTTATATAATTTTAAAAAGATTTCACGTTGTTTTAAATAATTATCCCAATTTTTTTTTATTTCAAATATTATTTGTTCTAATTTAAATTTTAGAAAATTTTCGCCTTTTACAGCAAAAGTTAACCTTTTTTGTAGACTCATTAAATTTGTTTTTGTGGGCTTAAACTCTCTAAAACTAATTGATACTTACACCTCTTCAATATAATACTTATCAATAAAATCTTCCCGTATTCTAAATAATTGGTTTTTAGGCAAATTAGATAAAGCATGCCAAGCAATATTGAGAGTAGTTGAAAAATCCCTTTCTTCTGTGTAACCTTGATTTAAAAATTTTTGTTCGAAAAAGTTACCAAATCTTAATAACGATTTTTGATTTAAATTTAATCCATCTTCCCCTACAATCGACATAAGATCTCTAACTTCAAGGGCAGCTGAATACGATGCTAATAACTGAGAGTTAACATCAGCATGGTCTTCCCTAGTAGTATTTTTACCTATTGAATCTTTCATAAGTCGAGATATGGACGCTAAGACTTCAAAAGGGGGATATATTCCCTTTTTTTCCAAGTTTCGATTTAGAACTAATTGCCCTTCAGTTATGTAGCCCGTCGTATCCGGAATTGGATGAGATATGTCATCATTAGGCATCGTCAAAATCGGTAATTGGGTTATTGTTCCTTTTTTACCTTTAATTTTACCAGTTCTTTCATAAATAGATGCGAAATCAGTATATAAATAACCCGGATACCCTTTTCGGCTAGGAATCTCTTCTTTGGCGGAGCTTAGTTCTCTTAAAGCTTCAGCATAATTCGTCATGTCTAATAAAACAACGAGAACATGCATCTCTTTTTCAAATGCAAAATATTCCGCAGTAGTTAATGCTACTCGCGGAATTATTAGTCTTTCCATTATTGGATCGTCGGCAAAATTGATAAAAGAAATGATATTTTGTATGTTTCCACTTTCTTTAAAACGATTCATAAAAAAAATCGCTTCATCTTGGATAATTCCAATTCCACAAAAAATTATTAAGAATGGTTCTTCTGTCAAAACCTTTGCTTGAGTAACAATTTGAGCAGCTAATAGATTATGGGGTAATCCTTGACCACTAAATATA
Organism: Promethearchaeia archaeon; assembly: GCA_029856105.1. Taxonomy (GTDB): domain Archaea; phylum Asgardarchaeota; class Lokiarchaeia; order Sigyniarchaeales; family SOKP01; genus SOKP01. Next base: position 17,823 of record JAHQWH010000107.1, read on the forward strand.
GGAAGCTTTTGTCCTCTTATTAAGGTAAAAAGACCGTCTATTACCGATATTCCCGTTTGGATGACTTGCGTTGGATACTCTCTTGCAAAAGGATTAATTGGTAAACCGTTTATATCTCGTTCAATTTCGGTAAAAATGTCTGAATCTAGCATTTGTTTCGTATTAATGTCAATAGGTTTTCCCATTGAGTTAAAAACCCTTCCAATCATATCGCTTGAAATTTTTATCTTAAAAGAATCTTCAGTAAAAGTAATTGTAGAATTTTCTGAAGAAATCCCAGCTGTATCTTCAAATACTTCAATTGTGATTATTTTTTCATCCATTTTTACGACTTGGCCTGTGCGTTCTTTTCCATCGTCAGAATGGATTTTAACGATTTCACCATATTGTACATCGTGTCTATTATCTATAATTATTAAAGGTCCAACAATTTGTTTTATTTTTCTATATATTACGCTCATTTTTTCTTAAAAACCCCATATGTTAATTTTAATGACTCTATTTCGTTTAGCATTTTCTTTCTTAATTTCTCTATTAGATCAAAGTTATTATTAGGAACAGAACGGCAAGTCCTAAGAATATCATTTACAACATCGAGTTCTTTGATATCTTCAATTAGAAACTTTTGCTTTAGGAGTTGTTGACCCTCTTTAAATAGTAATAGAATGAGTTTTACTAGTCCAATTAATTTTTTAACATCTGTAAAACAATCTATTGAATCAAAGGCATTTTGAATTAGTAAACCATTTCTAATCAATTTTGAAATGAAAAGGATAAATTGTTGATTTTCTGGTAAGTTTTCTTCACCAACTAATTGAGTGACATTTTTCAGCTCGTTTTCTTGAGATAGGATGCTATTTATTTGTTTCCTAGATTCGTACCAATCTATATCTATCTCAGGCCAATAAATATCTCTTTCAAACCACCAATCTGAGATGAATTCAGGATATTTTGAATATGAATTTAACCAATTAATCGCGGGATAATGTTTAGAATACGCTAAACTCGCATCTAATGCCCAAAAAGCTTGAACAAAACGCTTTGTGGTTGAAGTAACGGGCTCACTGAAATCTCCTGAAGGCGGTGAAACTGAACCAATAATTGTTAAAGACCCGTATTTCTCTTTTCCAGAATCGTTTTCACCCAATATCTTAACCACACCGGCTCTTTCATAAAAGCTAGAAATTTTAGATGGTAAATAAGCGGGATATCCTTCTTCAGCTGGCATTTCTTCTAATAATCCTGAGATTTCTCGTAAGGATTCTGCCCATCTTGAAGTACTATCCGCTAAAACTGCAACATCGTACCCCATATCTCTATAATATTCCCCAATTGTAACTCCAGAAAAAATACTTGCTTCTCGCGCAGATACGGGCATATTAGATGTATTAGCTATGATAACAATTCGTTCTAATAACGGACGCCCACTTTTTGGGTCTGTTATTTCAGAAAATTGTTTTAAGACATCTGCAATCTCGTTCCCACGCTCCCCGCATCCAACAAATATAATTACATCTGCGTTGCACCATTTTGCTAGAGACTGTTGGATTACCGTTTTACCCGTTCCAAAACCTCCAGGAACGGCAACTGTCCCGCCCTTTACTATTGGAAATAATAAATCGATTACCCTCATTCCCGTAATTAGTGGTTCATTAGGAAACCCTCGCTCTTGATATGGTCTATTTTTAGTAATTGGCCATTTTTGAATCATATTAAACGATTCTTCTTTGGAACCATTTTTCATGCGGTATAGTTCATCACTGACTGTATATTCTCCTTCTTCTGCAATATAAGTTATTTTTCCAGAAACACCTAATGGAATCATAATTTTATGTTCAATAATTACTGTTTCCTGAACGGTTCCAACGACATATCCCGTACTTACATAATCATTTATCTTTTTTGTTGGTTTAAAATGCCAAACTTTCGTTCTTGATAAAGCGGGTAAATCAACGCCCCTCTTTAAGAATCCTCCGCCTTTAGCATCCAAAAAGGTTGCTTCCAATGGCCTTTGAATACCATCAAAGATATTTCCTAATAAACCTGGACCTAATTCCATTGATAAGGGTTCTTGTAAACTAATAATTTCTTCATTTAACTTTAAATTAGAAGTATTTTCAAAACATTGAGCAGTAACATGATCTGAATAAATTTGGATTACTTCACCTAAAATTTTATGTTTAGACTCCTTAATTAAATCGTTTAAGCGCACATAGTTCTCCAAGCCTTTTATTTCTATTAAGGATCCGTTTATAGATGAAATATATCCGGACTTAATTTTTTCGTTAGTTTCATTCATATTTCTTTAAATATTCGTTTACAGCTAATTTTTGATTTTGGATAAATTGTATATAATTATTTTCTAGAGCTCTAATATCAGGCTCGGAGTCAGAAAAAATCTTTGAAAACTCAATTTCTATAATCGATACGCTCTTTTTTAATTGATTGTCAATCGTATGATCGTAAGATAAATGTCCGGCCATAATTACACACTTAAAACCTCCAGTAATCTCTTCTTTTGACCTGATTAATCTTACTTTATTTTTTAATATACTTTCAATCTTTCCCAGATTATTGCTAAAATATTTGAAATCTATTGAATTTAAGTGAATGATAATCTCTGGTGGTTTATCCACAAAATGTTTTATATTTTCAAGATTTTTTAGTAAAAGGCTAATGTAGCTCGAATAATTATTTTTTATTTTGTCTTTTATTAAGTCTGTTAAATCTGAAATAAGTTCTAACATTAACTTGTTTTTTGATTTCAGCACTTCTTCTTTAATTTTCAAGAGATAAGAAGATAGAGAATTATTTAATAGTTTATTGTATGTTTCGTTAAAATGCGCTTTCATTTTTAAAGAGCTTTCTGAAGTTCTTTCCCTAGCTTTTTTTCTAACTTCTGCCATTTGAAAGAGGGATTGTTGATTGATCTTCTTTATCTCATTTTCAGCTTGATTTATTAAATACAAACTTAGTTTTCCAAATCTCTCTTTCATCTCATTTCCTTCACTAATGGCCGATCATCTCTTGTTATATAATTTCTTCTATTAATTCGTGAATTTTGTTGAAAATCTTATCTTGATTCTTTATATCTTGTTGAAAAATATCTGGTAATAAATATACAAATGGCGTCCTATTATTTATTTTAAAATCTGTTAGAAATTCGAGAATTTCGTCTGTCATATCTATGTATATAATTATCATAGCAACAGAAGTTTTTTTTATTAAATTTTTAAAAATTTTTAAAAAATCTTCATTATGTTCAATTATCGTTCCATCGATTCCTAATAAACCAAACATTAAGACTATTTCGTCGTAGCCTAATACATGTATTTTTTTATCCGGCATTAAAAATCAAATCCTAATTTCTCAAATATTAAAATCATTAGTTCTTCCTTATTTTCATAAAAATTTTTTTCTATATTGCTACATAATTTAGATATTGACTCTCCAAATTTTGACGATTTTTCATTAACTTCTTTTGAAAGTGTTGCTAAGGCAGAATTAATAATCTCCTGATTGTGATGATTTTTTTTTTCTACATCTTTTTCTATTGAAGCCTTTAATTTCTCAATGTCATCTAAACTTTCTTTTTTAGCGTTTTCAATCAAATTTTCGTAAATTTCTTCGATTTCTTCAACCCATTTAAAAATTGGCATTATCACAACTCCTACATCATTATCTATTAAAGATTTTATTTCATAATTAACTTTAAAATTTCTGCGTTTTTAATGCTTTAAACTTATAGTGAAGGATTTTAATTACTTTTGGCAAAATATCGAATTTTATTTCTTTTTCTTTTTTTATAAGTATTTCTAAAATTTTGTAAATAGTGAAAAAATCAATGTCGTCAATTTTAATTTCAAAATTCTTAAAATAATAAGTTATATAGAATTGTTCAATTGATCTAATTAAGTGTTTTTGATCAATTCTTAGCTTGATAAAAAATGGTTTTATTTCCTTAATATTCTTCAAATATTCTTCTATAACTGATATAAATTCATCAAGATTATCAAGATTTAACAAACGATCTAATTTACTTTCATTTAGGAATAAATAATTATTTACAAGAAATTGAGATAATAATTTTCGATCAATATTATTTTTTATTCCCCTGTAAATCACATTTATATTATAAATTTCAGTTTTATATCTCACAAACAATGAGATCATTGTTTTTTCTTTTTTATTTAAATTTTCCAGTTGTACATTAAGTTGCTTATAATATAATTGATCTAAAAAAGCTTCCAGGATAAAAATTTCTTTATTTTTCTTAAAGTAAAGAATCCCTTCTCTAGTAGCAATATTATATTTAGTTCTTTTTAAAAATAATTGTATTTCATCTAAAGAAGTAAATTTAAGCAATTCTTCTATGAATTCCGTGTTATCTAAATATTCTTCAACTAAAAAATTAATGTATTTTCTTCTTTCTTCTTGATTAATTCCTAAAATTAAACTAATGATTATTTGTTTGAGATTTTGTATTTCAAATTTCATGAGATAATTTCTTAAAAATATTCTCATGTTTTGGGGTGAATAATGTAAAATTTTACCAATTAGCTTAATATAATTATTATTAAGAGCTACTTCAATGTCTTCAATGGTGTTTTCTTTAAAATCTAAATTAGGATAATAAGGTCTAATAGATTCCATGAAATCATCAATATCGTCGATCTTTTTAAGTTTTAGTATAGTATCATCATCAATTATTAATGGTTTTAAATAATCGATTTTAATATATGTATAAGCATAAGACGGAATAATTTCACTCGTAAAAAAACACCTTCTTAACGATTTTAAATGTAAATCTAAATTATGCTGGCGTAGGAATTTTTGTCCACAAAAGGATCGCTACAATTAAACCGTATACTGCTAATGCCTCACATAAAGCAACGACTAAAAATGATTTAAAGAAACTTTCTTCTCTTTCGGATAAAGAGGAGATTGCTGCTGTACCTACTGTTTTTAAAGCGATTGCACTTCCTAATACTGATGCTGAAAGGGAGATTGCTGCTGAAATCGCTAAAATCGCCGCTGTTGGAGAATTATAGTAATCAAAACTCTCTGTTTGTGCTGCAACCATAGTGATAATTCCATCTACACTAAAAAACACAATTAATATAAGCACTAATTGGAAAAATCCTAACAATGAATAAAATTTCATTTTTCCGTTCATAGTATTCACAAATTGTACTTGTTTTATATTTTAACTCATTAAAGTTATTTTAAATAGAATAATACATATTTACGTATAAATTTTTCTAAATTTTATATTAATACTTAGAATTTGCTAAAAACTAATAGAGTTGATTCGATTTTAAGAAAGAAGTTGATCTTTGGTTTAAAATAGAACAAATTTGATGCAATATATGGTGAGATTTATTTATTGGTATAGCAATACTCTCATTACATCAGCAATATCGTGGATACGGTCTGCCAACTGCTCCAGTAGAACAATACTATCCCTGATTCGTAGTAAAGTTCTTATATCTTCAACATTAGAATATAAAAACTCAAGAAATTGCCTGTAAGTTCGGTCAATTTCAGATTCAAGTTCATGAATAGTAGTTGTGTTATCAAAGACTTTATCCTGATTATCCCTTAAGTTTTTTATAGCTGTTTTTAAGATACCAGCCATTTCCAAAATTTGATTTATTAACTTATTATATTTCTTCTTAATCTCTTTTGCACTTTTACCAGTTAAGCTAATTTTTGTCAACATATCGACAAATTCGAGGGGATAATTAATAACATTATCCATCTTCAACACTAGTGCTACGTAATCTCCGAGATTGAAAGCTTCTGCCTCTGAAAAGTTCTGTATTAAGCGAATTTTTATCTCGTCACCTTCTTCTTCTGATAATTGCATTTTACTTTTTTTCTTTTCTAAACTTTTTTTATTAGCCTCAAAGTCTTCTGCCCAGGTGGTGTAATAGACGCCCATGTCACTAATAATAGAGTAAACAATCCGAACATGATCTATTAGTAAGGAAATTATTTCTTCTTTGATTTTTCTGTTTGTCATAACTAGTATTCAATTCCATAATTTTTAATATTCTATGAATATTATATGATTAAATAAATAAAAATCATCAGTTTTTACTGAAATTTAATTCAAAAAGATTAACAGCATCAAATATTTATAAAGATTATAACAGATTCCCTTTTAAATTTAAAATATATGTCATTTAACATAAGAGATTTATTGTTTGAACAAAATGCGAAAAAAGGTGTTATTTAAATAAAATGGGTTTAAAAGATTTAATCAAGAAATGGCATAAGTACGGCGAACTCTCTAATTTAGGAATAATAGTTCGTCGTAAATTTTTTAATAACTGTTTTGACGGAGCTTTAACTTGTGCGGGAATAGTTAGCGGAAGTTTCATCATATTTCTTGCAAATCCAGCTCAAAATTTAACTTCAGCTATTATTATAATAACTGGTTTTTCTACTGCTTTAGCAATTGGTATTAGCGGCTTATGGGGCGCCTTTCTCTCTGAAGAAGCCGAAAGAAAGAAAAAAATGATTGATCTAAAAAAGGACATGGTAATTTTTGAAGAAGAAGAAGAAGAGAAAGAATTTATAGAAGACCAAGAGATTCAAGAAGCAATGGTAACTCCCATAAATATAAATCATGCTAATAACAAAAGATTTTTTTCTTTAAAGGGTAATCCAAAGGGAAAAAAAAATAATAATAATAAATCAATAATCGAACAATCAGAAAGATTTGCCACTATTGTCGCATCTTTAGTCGACGGGGGTGCTCCTGTTTTAGGATCGATCCTTCCATTAATTCCGTTTTTCTTTGGAGATACATTATCCATATTTCATTTTTTAGTTTCTTACGCCGTTTTGGTAGCTATATTAATTTATTTAGGTATATTTTTAGGAAAAATCTCTGGCGGGGGACATGCTAAGTACGCGATTCATTTAGTTACAGCGGGCTTTACGACATTACTTGTTTCTCTATTGCTACAATTAGTAATTCCTACTTAAGTTAGCCTTCAACTAAAATAAAATTGTAATTAATAGAAGTAATATTTCGAAAAAAACTTAAAATAAAATGATAAAAAAATTTAAAACATACGCGAAAATTACTGATTTTGGATCTATTGCCCGCCGTTATTTTGTAAATAACTTTTACGACGGAATGTTAACTATTTTAGGTATTTTATTAGGATTTTTTATACTTATATTTAAAGATGGACAACAAACAGTAGATAGTCATATTGTAATATTAACTGGGTTCGCAACATCAATTTCAATGTTCATGTCGGGATTAAGTGGTTCGTATATATCTGAAAAAGCAGAACAGAAGAGATTGAAAACAGAATTAGATAAGGCTATGGTAATAATAAAGGAAGAGAGAAAAAAAGAAGAGGGAGATGAGTTATTAGAAGACGAAGAAATCGAGAAAGCGATGTTAACGATTCATTTTAATGATAAAAATAATAATAAAAAACTAAATCTAAAAAAATCAAATAATAAGAGAAGGAAAGCAAAGACATTGCAAGAAAAGGCAGAAAGATTTGCAAGCATAATTGTATCGCTAGTAAATGGATGTGCGCCGCTTTTAGGTGGAATTGTTCCATTAATTCCGTTTTTTTTTACTATAAAAGCAGGATTTAATTTTTTCATTTTTTCTTTTTTAATTATTTTTGTATGCATTGTTCTTCTAGGCATTTTTGTAGGTTTCATTTCTCGAGAATCTTTATGGAAAAATGTTCTTGAAATGTTAGTTGCTTTTGGTCTAACTATAACAGTTTCAATTCTTCTATTAAATTAAAAAATTATTTGGTTTTATCGAAAATTTAAAATTTTTTAAAAAATTTTAATTATATAATTATATTTTTAAATGATTTAAATTGAAGAGTTTTATTGGTATAGATATTGGTTCTTTAGCAACAAAAGTTGCTCTTATTAACGATGGGAAATTAATCGATCACCGAACAGAAAGATCTACATATGATTTCAAAAGAATTGGACATGATTTATTTAATGAGCTATTAAATAAACACAATTTGAAGAAGGAAGATGTACACCTTATGAGTACTGGATACGGACGAAACACAATAGACATAGCGGACGATCGTGTGACGGAAATTACAGCTCACGCTAAGGGTGTGCAATTTTTCTTTCCAGATGCCCATTCCGTAATAGATATTGGGGGTCAAGATAGTAAAGCAATTGTAATGTCTGCGAAAACTGGGAATGTTATTGACTTTCAAATGAATGACAAATGCGCAGCAGGAACGGGACGGTTTTTAGAGGTCATGGCTAACGCGTTGGAAGTCCCCATTGATCAATTTGGAAATTTAGCCTTGCGATCTAACAAGTCAGCTTCAATAAGTTCAACTTGTACAGTTTTTGCAGAAAGCGAAGTAATAAGTTTATTCGCTCGAGGGGCTTCTAAAGAAGAGATTGCAAGTGGAATACACAAATCAATTGCGAGAAGAGTTGCTGGAATGGCAAAACGTATTGGAGTTGGACCCAAATTAATTTTCTGCGGTGGAGTCGCCAAAAACCCTGCCGTAAAAAAATATTTAGAAGACGAATTTGGATATGGAATCGAAACACCCGAATTTCCTCAACTAACGGGAGCTATTGGTGCCGCATTAATAGGTCAAGAAAACAATTCTAATTAAATTAATTTTATTTAGGCTATTTTTAATATTTTTATCTATATTTTAAATCGGTAAACTTTTATAAGGAATTAAGTCTTTTCAAATAGATAATTTCACACTACTCAAGCTAATATTATGGTCGATCCCATTCTTCTCCCGGATTTTTCCTTATTTCTCAAAGAAAAAAAGCAAGAAGGCGTTAAAATTATTGCTTTTTTGGCTCACGATAATATTCCCGAAGAGCTGATAGATGCAGCGGGTTTCTTTCCTTTAAGGATGATGTTTGGAGGGAATGACGATTTGATGGAAGCTAGTCACGATTTTTTACCTCCATCTACATGTGCATTTGCTCAATCTTGTATTGGATTATTTTCTGCTAAACCAAATGACTTCAGATTTTTAGATTTGGTGGATTATTTTATCGTTTCAAACCACTGCGTATCAGATGTTTGTGCTTCAGAAATAATTACTAAATATTTTAATATCTCTCGTTTAAATTTTTACGTACCGTATATGACGGATGAAAGTAGTTTAAAATATTTCAAGTTAGAACTACAAAATTTAAAGGAGAAGCTTGAAGATATTATTGGAGAAAAAATTTCTGACGAAAAATTATCTGAGAGTATTAAGAAGTATAATGATTTTAAGAAAAAAATATCGCAAGTTAATGATTTAGAGATTTTAGGCTCAGAAAAATTAAAAATAATTCAAAAAGCAATATTATATGGTCCAACATTCCTACCTGATTTAGAAAAGTACATTGAAGAAGTTAAAAACAGTCCACCTCAAAACCTTGGTACATCTAAAGATATTTTATTTACAGGATGTTCGATCTTCATCAATGATAACTTAGTTGATTTAATCGAAGAAGGAGGGGGAAATATTGTTTATTTCGATACATGGATTGGAAATCACTATTATTCACAAGTTATAGATGATGCCTTGATAAATTCAAACAAAGATCCTTTAGATTTATTGGTGCTGAGATTTAAAAATAACACGTATGGAGACCATTCAGTACCCAACTTCTTGCAACAAAAAGTATCTTTGATTGAAAATTATTCTAAGAACTATACAAGAAAGACGGGTAAAAAATTAGGCGTATTCAATCATATAATTAAATTTTGCGACCACATATCGTTAATGGCTTCTTTCTTGAAAAATGAGTTACAAGAAAAAGGAATACAAGTATTGAATTTAGAGAGAGATTATTCTCGGGCTAATCGAGGGCAGCTCTCAACAAGAATAGAAGCGTATTTGGAGATGATGAGATGAGTTTAATTGCTGACGAAATAATAACATTTAGCTCCGTACTAAGAATTGCTTACAATTTTTTAGCTGGTCGTAATGATTTAAAAAGGAAAAAGTTCCGAGAGAAAAAAAAATTAGTTGGAGTATCCTTACCATTTTCAGATCTAGCTTTCGCGGCAGATACTGTACCTGTATTTCCTATAAGGATGCACACTTTTGAAATAAGTAATTATCTCGCGTATTTAGGTTCTGCGTCTAGTATTTTAGGCTGGAATAATGTTTCTAACATTTTAAGTTTTGTTAAAAAACTTGGAATATCAGAAATCAGTAAAATTGTTGATGATATTATTGAAGATGTAATTGACACGATTAATAAAAAATACAACGAGATGTATGATATTGCAATTGAGAATGGCACCTCAAGCGACTTCTGTTATGGTTTAAAGGGTTTAACTGGTATGCATTTTTCCAAAGGTCGCAATTTAGACGCGTGTCTTAACCTTACGATTCGATGTAGCGCTTTTAATAAATATATGGAATCCCTAAAATGTATTAATCAAGATCCCAAGCAAATTTGGATCGATATTCCCCCAAGAAATATTGGAAATGCTTTAGAAATTTTAACTGATAATATAACAAACGCCATAAGAGAATTTAAGAATTTGACTGGCAATACGATAACAGATAATCAATTGAGAGAGCATTTTAAAATTAGTAATCAAGTAAAAAAATCATATAAAACAATAATTTACGATATTAGCACTTCTGATTTTTATCCGTGCAATCCAGCAACATTTAGCGAAATTATGTCTTTAATGAATATTACCTTTAATGATTATAACTCTAATTCGATACGATACAGGGATAATTTAGCATCGCTAGTAAAAGAAATGCGGGAAAGAATAAGAAAGGGAATTGGAATGGACGTGTCTAAAATGCCACGTATTTTTGTAACGCCCATATTCGGAGGATGGGAACCAAAAACCCACGATATTATATATGAATTAGGCGGGAGAGCGATTTATGCTGACTGGGAAATATTAAAATTATTAGAGGAAATACCCGTAGCTAATCATTTAAATCCTTTTGAAGAATACGCTCGATTTCTTTTAAATGCAACAGAATCAGGGATTGGTTGCGATAACGACACTTTAACTGACTCATATTTGAGAGTGGCTAAAAAATTAAATGCTGATGGTCTTATATTTATTCAATTGTTTGGATGTCATTCTATTTCAAATTGTTATACAATGCTGAGAGAGAAAGTGCGTCGAGAACTTGAAATTCCCACAACAGCAATCACATTTAATAAAATTGGCGAAAATGTCGAACAGGTCAAAACTAGGCTCGGGGCTTTCATGGAAATGTTCAAATAATTTTGAATAATTATGGAATAATACCTTAATATGTAGGTACCTCCTCTTTTACGATAGTAATACTTTTGTCTAATTTCTCATTATCCTTATTGATTTTTAGAATTTCCGTTGATTTAGAAACATCGAGTATAAAATGCCACTTATTTAAAAACTCACTATCCATTTTAACCATTTTATTTCTTTTCATTATTTCGCCATATTCGCTTTTTGCTGATTTTACCATATTATTTTTAAATGAAGATGATGAATGCTCACTATTACCTATTCGCATAATATTTTCCAAATCATTTTGTTTTTGTGGTTTTGAATCCTCGTTTTCGTCAAAATTATGCCACAATTCATTATTGAAAGGAGGTACTACCATTATAGGAATAATATAATCTACTTCTCTAACCAAATGGGTTCTCAAATAGTTTTTAATTTCTAGGTCATATCCAAATTGGGATACTAAAATTAATTGTGGAATGATAATATTACATTCATTTTTTTTATCATTCTTGAATTTCTCCGAAAACGACTTAATTTCATTAACTAACTTCAATAAGTTCATATATTTAAATGGATTTGATGTTCTATTACAATAGATAAAAATAATCTCATAATCATAGGGATTAATATCTTCAGTACCTTGAGTGTTGAGTGTTGATTTAGATTCTTTAGTAGTAATTATCAATAAATCTATTATCCTTTGAAAAATATCACTCTCTATTGCAAAATTATAATTACGATACACTTTTGTGTCCTTTATATTGGTCTTAATTATATTATTTTCAATTAGTTCAATATAAGGAAAATAAATTTTATCCCATTCTTCCCACTTTCCATCAATTTGGTTTATAGAAAAAGGAAATTTCATGATTTCATCTGAAAAATCAATTGTATGATATAAGTGCTTAACTATAACATTTAGCATCCTTGTTTCGAGCGAAAATATCTTCCTTTTTATTTGAGCTTTCTCTAATTGAATTTTAGAAAGTTCTGTAAATGTGTTGCAAAATTTATTTTTAACTCCCTCCTTTAATAATCGAATCAATTTTCCTTCAATTAGGTTTAAACAATTATGCGATTCTTGTTGTATATTTAATTCTTCAGCTAATGATTGAGTTCTGAACACTAAAATGGATATGCAGGTCCTCTCAAAATTATTATTTATTGAAGACTGAACCACTGAAATAAGACCTTTTTCACTATGACCTATAATTAATAGATAATCCTCAGAAATAATAGATTTCTTAGAAATCTTGAATTGAGATTTAAAAATTTTTTGGATAGTTGAAGAAATCTGGTTTATCTTTATTAATTTCTCAATAATTTTTGTCCTTATTATAATCACTCTCCTATTTTTTTCATTTTTTTTACGAAAATATCACATGAGAGTATTTGATTGCTAATTATACCTTAAGAAATTAGTCATATTATAATTAACAATTTAGCTTTTTTCTATCGAAAAAAGACAAAATTAATTTGATACAAACAATGCCTTTCTTATTATTATTTAAGCCAAATTCCTAAAAATTTTACAGATGTGACAAAATCAAATACTCAATATATCTAATATATATAAAGGAGTGATGTTATTTAATTTTATGCATAAATATATAATTTTATAAATACAGAGAATTGAGAATTAAATATTTTATAAGATTTCAATTAGTAAACTAATAATTTTAAAAATAAACCTTTTATTTAAAACTCCAAAACATTTTGTTATGATAATCATGCATTAATTAAATAAAATAGTTTAATCCTTGAACTAATTCTGTAAAAAGTGTTGTACCTGTCGCAATACCAATACTTCCAGTTAAAAAAAATTTTGTGATTGTTCCTAAGACAAGTGTTATATTTCTTTATATTATACTTTTAATTCAACTATTTTTTCACTCGACTTTACTAGAGTCCATGATGATATAGTAATTTGAAACCTTACAATTTAGCTCATAGTTTTTATTACATCTAAATAATTAGATTTGAATTGTAGTCCTAAAAAATTATTAATTTTAATAGCAACCTGAGATGATCTTAAAACGAGTTTATTCGCTGATGACGTTGTAAGTTTCACATCTGTTCTTAAAATGGCTTATAACTTTTTAACAGGTAGAAGTCAATTAGTTAAAGAAATGAGAGAAAGGATCAAAAAAGGTATAGGAATAGATGTTTCTCAAATGCCAAGGGTGTTATTTGCCCCAATGTACCAAGGGTGGGAACCAAAAACCCACGATATTATATATGAACTAGATGGGAGAGCGATTTATGCTGACTGGGAGATATTAAAATTTTTAGAGGACATACTCGCATCAAATCATTTAAGTCCTGCCGAAGAATACGCTCGATTTCTTTTAAATGCAACAGAATCAGGGATTGGTTGTGATAACGACACATTAACGGACTCATATTTGAGAGTGGCTAAAAATTTAAATGCTGATGGTCTTTTATTTTTTCAATTGTTTGGATGTCACTCTATTTCAAATTTTTATACAATGCTAAGAGAAAAGGTACGCCGAGAACTCGAAATACCAACAACTGCAATTACTTTTAATAAAATTGGAGAAAATATCGTACAAATGAAGCCAAGGCTCGGGGCTTTCATGGAAATGTTTAAATAATTAAAAAATAAAGATTTTAGATATAGCTACTTAATTTGGAAGAAACTAAAGTTTCATAATATCATCATAAAGTAAAACAAATTTAAGTACTGATTTGTGCTTTTGAACTTTTCTTTACTTCAAACTTATCTTCTCCTTTGATCTGTTTCGTTATATAGTTAGCTAAATTTAAGTTCAAAATACTTCTTCCCTCTTTTTTAAAATCAATTCCACATAAAATCGAAGATAAATTTATGATAGAATCAATTATAGGTGTAGAAATTTCTAAGAATTCTCCTAATGACGCCATAGGTACAAGTCCTGTTGGAACATCTTCAGTGAAATATCTAGTTATTAATTCTTTTGGAGCATTAATATTTTTGTATACTTTTATTTTTTTTATAGCTTTATAGATACTGTTTGCTTTAAATCCATAAGATTTCTCCACCCATTCACAAAAATTTATTTGTCTTAAATTTAACTTTTCAAAAATCTTTCTGAATTCCATTTGAAGAGTTTCAAGAATTTCACAAGTATGTGGAGATGCCCCTTGTGCATAAAATTTGAACTTTCTTCCATAATCTATAGCACTAGCATTCAATAATGAGAGAGTTGGATGCAACAACATCCCCATATTATTTAATGTAACTTGCAGATAATTATCACTAGGATTCATTTGGGGGAAAACATCTCTCAAAGTATCACTAATGAAAAATGTATCCTTTTCTGGAAAAGCCGAAAAATTAACAGAATCCTTAATTGTAAGAATTTGAACCTCATTTTTTTTCAATTGTCTTGATGTAAAAAGTAATGTTTGGGTTTCAGCAATAAAAATAGGGAGATTCCCTCTTTCCTTTTCTATTATACTTCTAAACTCTACAGCTCCAAAAGTTCTACCGGGATTCAACAATATTATATGATCGCTTGTTAAAAAATGTGCAATGTTTTTTGCAATACTTTTATGTGCTGAAGCAGGAGTTACTATTAAAATAATATCTACATCCTTAACTGCCAAATTTAGATTTTGTGTAATCAGATCAATTGGGAAAAAGCCTTTTAACTTCCCTTTTACTTTTATTCCCCCTTTCTTTCTAATATCACAAATTCTAGAATATGAACGGTTATAAAGGTTCACATAATGTCCTTTTGATGATAAATATGCCGCAAACGCTCGTCCACCATTTCCGGCTCCAATAACGCAGAATCTCATTCATCCATCACCTTTGTGATGGATTTTTCTTTTTGCTGTAATGAATCAGAAATATTTTTAAATGGGCTATTAAAAATAATGTCTTTTATTCTTTCAATTTCATCGTAAATTTTTTGCTGAGATTCATTCCATGAATAGCAAGCACCATTAATTATTTTGGTTTTAATTTTACCTAACGCAAATTTATTATTTTTCAAATGTGGAGCATCAAATATACCATATTTTACGAGTCGATTTAAGACTTCATAATTGGTATATGGACTTTTCGATTCATCTTCATTTTTTGTTAAATATGGTATTAAGTCAACTATCCATTTGGCTTGTCTTATTAATTCTTCTTTCCTTTCCTCAATTTTTTTATCTATAATGTTAATTTTACTGGAATAAACTTTATCTATAACTTGATCCACAATTTTACAA
>JAHQWH010000108.1 GCA_029856105.1 Promethearchaeia archaeon
GTAAGCATATCTGCTGGCGAAGGCGAAAAATTCGCTCAAGTTATTTCCGAATTCAAATCTGAGCTTGAAAAACTGGGTCCAATAAAACCTGGAGAATATGTAAAACCTATAATCGCGGAAGAAAAAGCGAAAGAAAAAGTAAAACTGGATGAAATATAAAAAATAATAACGATTGACTTCGATTATAAACTATTTTTAAAGTTAGGCTTAACTGCTTCTAGCCAATTCAATTAGGTTAAAATAAACCTTTGAATAGAAGATCATTTGAATAGAATTGGTTTATTTTGGTTTAGGATCATCTTTTTTAAAACATCTTAATAGAAATATAAGAATAGTAGCAACTATTAATGGCACTATAATCCCCAACAACAAAGTTGTCTGCTCAGCATAAAGGTCGTAAACATGACCCGAAATTGGCGCTCCAATGGCTACTCCAGCAACTATCAGAGCATAGAATGTTCCTGTTGCTACACCCCTCTCAGAACCCTTGGTTTTCTCTTTAACAGCACCTGCTGAAGAAGGAAAAATCAATCCATGCCCAAGACCCAGAAAAACCATACCGAACATAGGTATTGGAGCCTCGAACGATATTATGAAAACTCCAAATGCTGTTGCTATCAATAATAATCCAATTAACATTACTTTGAGATACCCTATTTTGTCGCTCATTATCCCTGCCGGGTAGTGAATAAGTAATGAGAAGATCACCATAATACTTAGGATCATACCGGTTTGTCCAACTGTATATGTCGCACTCTCGAGCATAAGTGTGTATGCTGTCGTAACGATTCCAATGTTAAACATCATTGCTAAAATTGAAAAATAAGGACAAATCATGGATTTATGTAAAACTATGTTTTTGAATGTTTTAAGTTCTTCTCTAAACTTTATTTTCTCTTTAGAGGGTTGATATATCGATGGGAGAAAGAAAGAAGTGAAAGACATTATAAATAGCACAATTGCTATTATGAAAAACAAATTGCTTTCTCCAATAATTTGAGCGACTATACCACCTAATAAGAACCCTATTAAATTTGAAAATCCTATGGACATTCCATATAGCGCCATCCCCCTTCCGCTACGTTTCTGAGACGTTGCGTCGCATATATAAGCCATGGTAGCAGGGCCACCAAAACCGCCTCCTATTCCGTGGACAATTCTTCCAAATAAAAGGAATAATGGGTCTTGAGCAATAGCGTAAAGAAGCATAGACAAGCCATCTAACATTACTCCGATTGAGATCAACATTCTTCTACCTATTTTGTCAACTAGTCTTCCAAAAATTATGTTTGAAGGAATATGGACCATGGAATAAATTCCTACAATAAATCCAATCATAATACCTGAAGCACCTAATGTTTTCGCGTAAGTCGCGATTACAGGTATTACTGCGTTACTATCAAAATTGACCATAAATGACAATGAAAGTATTAGGATAATATATTTCCTCCCAATTGTCAAGGATTTTTGGGATTTACATTCGGTTAAATTCATAGAGTTCTGTGTAATATATTCTCATTTTTAAACTTGCGATACGAAGTAATTAAGTTTATTTTTGATAAGTCATATATTTTCTCCTTTACATCTTCTATAGTCAAATATCGTCCAGAAATTTTTGTTGTTGGTATTTCACAACAAAAATCAAATGATAAATCAATGAATAAACTTTGTGAGGTTCTCGATTATACTGCATTGGTGTTAGTATAGCTTAATTACTTTTTATTCTAAGAAACTTCCCTATTTTATTGATTTATCGGCATTCATCCACTGCCTAAAAGCAGTGGGTTTCTACCGATGATAGGGTAAATCTTTTTAATGATTTTTCTTTTATCAACTAAGATGTAAAACAATAAATCTTCCCCATGAAAACATTATGAAAATTCGAGCTATTACGATTGGACAAAAAATACCATATTTAATCGAGGATAAAGAACTCGAAAGCGTAATGGAGCAAAGTCTTAGCAAGTTCAACGCATTCAATAGAGACCTAACGCAACAATTTAACGCTATAGCTATTGAAGTCCAGACTAAAAGGTTGTGTTCTCAACCGATATTATCGTACGATCAACAATTGCATGCGAGAAATTTAAATGATACGTTAACGAAGATTCACGATCAATTAGCTATCTTAGAAAGAATAGTATCGAAATACGGATTTGATTACTTTGCTTCTTGTGCTGTATTAGCAGACGAACAAATTCAGAAGTATGGTATTTACGAAAAATTATTGTTGAATGAAATACCTGCGTTTATTAAAAGAAAAGAAAAATTTTTTAGTTCTTTACACGTAGCGTCAACGGAAAACGGAATTAACTTATCTGCTCTTCGCTCAGGAGCTAAAATTATAAAAAAATTATCCGAACCAGACCCCTTTAAAAATCTAAACTTTTGCGTGAGCTCTAATGTGCCTCCCGATACGCCATTTTTTCCCGCAGCTTATCACGTTTCAGAAAGACCTTCTTTTAGCTTAGCGTTGGAGATGGCAGATGAAGTTGTGAAGGTTTTTGAAAACTCTAAGAATTTTGAAGAGGCACAAAATAACTTGAGAACAAGGTTTAACGAAATTTACGACAATTTGACGAGAATTTGCGAAGATGTGGCTAATAAGCACGACATTGAATTTAACGGAATCGATTTTTCTCCAGCGCCTTATCCTACCGTAGAAAAAAGCATTGGAACGGCCTTCGAAAAACTTAACTTCGAATATTTTGGAGCTCACGGCTCTCTTATCGGAGTAGCGATAATAAAAAATGCTATACCTAAAAGAAAAAAAGTTATAGGCTTTTCAGGATTTATGCCTTCTGTGCTTGAAGATTATACAATATCTAAAAGCTTATCAGAAAATAAATTTAATTTAGATACACTATTGCTGTATGCTACTATTTGCGGAACAGGATTAGATTGTGTTCCGTTACCTGGAGATATTACCGAAAGAGAATTGTTTTATATTTTATTAGATATATGTACTATTTCATTAAGGTTGAAAAAACCACTAACAGCTAGACTTATGCCAATTCCGGGTAGAAACGCGGGCGATGTTGTAGATTTCGATTTTGAGTACTTTGCCTCCTCAAAAGTTATGGACATTCGAAGACTATCTGATTTGAATGAAAACGATCTTTTTTCTAGTAAACAAAAAAGCTTCAACTTTTTATAATATAAATTTTAAGAATGAATCTATCCTAAGATTAATTGTAAAAAACTAATTTAAGAATTTCGGAAAAAAAATATGGAAAACCTTGTGGATAATGCAAAAAAAAGCAAGAAATTGATATTTTCTAACGAAACTTTAGAATATTTTGATAATGAAATTGATTTTAAACCTGATATGAATCCCAGTGCTAATCATCTTAATAATTTTAGAAAAAACTCAAATTTTCTTAGAGATGAGATGTTAAACGAACTTAATCACATAAAAAAACTTATCCTTGACAATCCAGATTTGAAATTAAAAGCCCTCGATGAAGAGGAAAGAGTAATCTTTTTTAATTTTGTAAACCATTATTCGAGATGTCCTATATGTGGTGCTACCAATCACTACTCGCATTTAAAAAAAATGTATTTTAATGATGAACATATAGAACTGAGAGATATTTTAATCAATTCTATGTATTCAGAAATAAAAAAACTACAAAATTTTAATATTAATATAGGAATTCCTTGTTGTACTTGCTTTAAAAAATATTTGGAAAAAAATAAATGAATAAGGTTTAGTATTTTTCTATAACTTTCCCAGCTTGTAAAATTTCGAAATTGATTTTGTTTCCATCTTCCTCGATTTTCTTAACGCAATCTGCTTGAATTAAGTAATCGATATTGTATTTAAAAACACCTTCTTTATCCAAGATATTGTTGGCTTTTAGTTTTTCAAAGAAATCTTCTTGAGAGGTTTTTTCCACCTCATTTAAGATTCTTAACATCTCTCGTCTTATTGGATTGTTTACTGCTTTCAAATAAAATGCGTGATCTACCATTTTTAGCGTTCCTCTTTAAATATATCTCTTTTTTGTTTTCATTTTGTATTTATTTTAAATAATCAACAACCTTGCCAGCTTGAGTGATTACGTAGTAAGTTCCGTCTTCTCTCTCTATTTTCTCGATGCATAATGCTTTTATTAAAAAATTAATGTTGTACTCTAAGATAGAAGGATCTTTTAATATCTCTTTTTCAGATAATTGGTAAAATAATCTCTTTTTTAAAATCTCATTGGAGTCATTTACAATTTTCAAAATCTCGCGCCTAATAGGATGGTTTACAGCTTTGAGATATAAATCGTGATAATATTTACTACTCTCAACCGTTTTGCTAAAATCTTCGATCGTTTTAAACTCACTGTAATTTTCAAATTCAAACTCATCTGGCATAGATACTTTTTTAAAAATTTGAAAAAGTAAAAACTTTTACTCTATATTCAATAAACATTTAATATTTAAGTTGAATATTTAAAACTAAATTGAAATCTTGAAATTATTATGTCAGAAAAAAAACCTATGAGTTATGATGAAATTAAAAATTTACTTGGCGCAGATGCGGATAAACTTCTAAATCACACATGTACTGGAATTCCAAAAGAAATGATTCACGAACCTGGCCCAGATTTTATCGAAAGAGTGTGGGAGCATTCTGATCGAAATAATATGGTATTAAACAATATGGAAAGAATATATAACCAACGTGGTAGATTAGCGGGTACAGGATATGTCTCTATTCTCCCTGTAGATCAAGGCATTGAACATACTGCCTCTGCTAGTTTTGCTATAAATCCTAGATATTTTGATCCCGAGAACATTATTAAATTAGCAATAGAGGGCGGCTCTAATGGTGTAGCGTCTACTCTTG
>JAHQWH010000109.1 GCA_029856105.1 Promethearchaeia archaeon
TTTTTTATCAAAAATTTTATATTGATAAAAATATCCACTCAATAATATATAAAGTTAATTTTTCTTTACATTTAAGTAAAATTTAAATATGAATTTATTATAATTATTTACTGATTTTATTCAATCTTTCGAATAATGAGATTTTTAATGTCAACTATTTTTTCAGAAGTTTTCTATTGATTGTGCAACATGTGATTAACACAACTAAGGTAATTATCCCCGCAATAATATACCATCCATAAGTATCTATTAACTCTTCCATAACAATAACCAATCTTAATAAGTTTAAATTAAGTTAGTATGAAAATCTAAACTATTACCCTTATTAAAATTATATTTTTTAAAAAAAGATATTTGAAATATGTCGATTAATTAAAAAAAAAAAAATTATCATATTATCTTTCGATTTGGAAATTTACTTGCACTCTAACCCGATAAATTAATTTATCTTGATCTTCTTTAACCTTAACATCAGATTCGATAATTTGGATATTCCTTATCCCACGAAGCGATTTTTTTGCCTCGTCAAAAGCAACCCGAACCGCGTCTGACCAATTCTTATCCGAAGTAGCTACTAATTGTATCGATTTATAAACCGTCATACTATTCATTCTCAATTACTATTATTATTTTTTTATATAAATATTAGTAAGTCTAAATGTTATTGTTTGATATTTAAATATTTCTAGAATTAATATGAAATATAATTAGAAGAGAACTAAATTGATTCTAACTCTGTAAGAAAATAAAAAAATGAAAATTTTACTTAAAATAGAATTTAATTAGGCATCGGGATTTTCAATTAATGTAGTGACGCCTTGTCCGCCACCACAACAAGCGGTAGCAATCCCGTACTTAGCCTTTTTATCTTTTAGGATGCGAGCTAGAGTTCCTGGCAATCTTACCATCGTAGAGCCTAAAGGATGACCAATTGCAGTGGAACCGCCCATGACATTTACCTTTTCTTCAGGAATATTAAAATGATTCATACAATTTAAAGCAACGACACAGAACGCTTCGTTAATTTCCCAGAAATCGATATCGTCAGCAGTTAACCCAGCGTTCTTTAAGGCCATCTCCGTTGCAGGAACTGGCCCACGACCCATGACGCTAGGATCGACGCCTGCCCATCCCATCGAAACAATCTTAGCCATTGGTTCTAATCCTCGTTTTTTAGCCTCTTCAGCCTCCATCGTAAGACATACTGTAGCACCAGCATTTAATGGTGAAGAATTGCCAGCAGTTATCACTCCTTCAGTTGTTCCCTCTCTTTCTTTATAACCTGCCCTACCTCCATTCTTCTTTAAGAAAAAGGGTTTTGATAATCTTCGCAATCCCGCAACTGATTCTAAAGTAGATTTCCTCGCAGCCATATCACGATCTACCATCAATGGTTCTTCTACATTACCTTCAACATGACCTTCAATTGGAATGATTTCACCTTTAAACCATCCTGCTTCTTGATTCGCAACTGTTAAATTATGAGCCCGTACTCCAAGATTATCCAAATCCTCTTTAGTGAAAGCTGGTACCTCTTCTTCGTATAATTTTTGTGCTGTTTGAAGCATATTAATAGTAGTTAATAAATCATATTGAGGTCTATACCATTCGCTTTTTTTATTGATCATTTTTAGATTTGGGTTAACATGAGTATTCTGCATATCGACCCGAGTCATATGTTCAACACCCGACGAGAGACAAATTTTACTATAGCCTGTCATAATTTCCATAATTCCAACATGCATACCCGATCCTGCAGATCCACATTGCCTATCAACAAATAAGGCTGATGTCTCAATAGGAAATTCTGCTAGGAATAAAGGAAGCCTACCACCATATGTCCAATTCTCATATACACCCATAGCAGTACCTACTGTGAACTCGTCTATATCCTTCTTCTCAATTCCTTTATCCGCAAGTTTTTGATCAAAAAATTTCGTCAATAATGTTGCTAAAAGCTCATCGCTTCTAATCGCCCCAAATACATCTCTTTCGGGTTGTTTTGGTCGGGATCGAGAAAAAGCTGTTCGTGCGTAATCAATTAACCATACTTCTTTTAAATCCATATTTATAAATCCCTCAAATTTTTAAGATTATTTTAATACTTGATTTTCAATAAATTTTTGATATTAATTTATGAAGTTTCAATTTAATATTAAAGTTTTTGATAAAATTGTTTTTGAACATTAACAATGAAATGGTTCTTTTTGATAATTTAGATAAAAAATTATTAAGAATTTATTAGAATTATTTTTATTTCTAGGAGATTTAGATTAAATATGCCAGATACAAACTTAGATAAAAGTAAAATGACTTTGGTCTCAATAATAGCGGGTAGTACTTCAGATAAAGAAGTATATGAAAAAGTAGAGAAAGTTTTAAAAGAAAACGAAATAACTTACAAGCTTCAAATTATATCTGCTCACCGAGATCCAGACAAATTAGACGATTATTTAAAATCGTGTCAATCCTTAGTATATATTGCTGTCGCTGGATTGTCAGCGGCTTTACCAGGTGTAATTGCGTCTAAAACTGACAAGCCTGTTATTGGTGTACCCGTTAGTGCCAAATTAGGTGGATTAGATGCGTTATTGTCTATGGTACAAATGCCCCCAGGAATTCCTGTTGCTTGCGTAGGAATAGATAGGGGCGAGAACGCTGCTTATTTAGCGATCAGAATTCTTAATTTATTAAAAAAATAAAATTTTGGTGAAACTTGTGAGTGAAGATCTAATTGAAATAGGCAAAAAAAACGCTGCGTTTAGAGCAGTCGAGGAAAATGTTAAAAAGGGCATGATTTTGGGAATTGGAAGTGGCTCCACAGTTGTATACGCCGTTAAAAAAATAGCGGAGATCAATAAAACAGAGGATTTGAACTTGAAGTGCATCCCGACTTCTTTTCAATCTCGTCAATTAATAGTAGAAAATGGACTTACTCTCTTTACTTTAGATCAGTACCCTGAAATTGATTTAGATATTGATGGTGCTGATGAAATTGATAAGGCATTAAATTTAATTAAGGGTGGTGGCGGGTGTTTAGTCCAAGAGAAAATTGTTGCTTCTTCATCAAAAAAATTAGTAATTATCGTAGACTATCGCAAAAAGTCTGAAAAATTAGGAGAGAATTGGAACAGGGGAGTACCAATCGAAGTTATTCCTTTTGGATACGTTCCAATTTTGAAAAAGTTAGAAAAATTAGGAGGTACACCGAAACTAAGGATGGCCCAAGCAAAAGCAGGTCCGTTAGTTACCGATAATGGTAATTTTATCATTGATGTTGATTTTGGTATTATAGATTCTCCATCTGATATTGATTTTAAGATTTCTCAGATTCCTGGTGTCGTTGATACGGGATTTTTCATAGGAATGACATCTAAAGCGTATATAGGACAAAAAGATGGAAAAGTTATTGTTTTATAATAAAATACGATGAAAAAGATTGCTGTTGCTGTTCATGCAAACCTAAGTTTTAATCTCGATCCTCTTGAGGGATTAGTAGGGCTTGATTACATACATATTGATGTTGCGGATGGAAAGTTTTCACCTGTAATAAACCTTGATTTGGACTTATTTAGAATAATAAAAGAGAAATATGATATTCCTATCATCGCCCATTTGATGGTAAACAATCCCTTTGATTTTATTGATAAAATTATTGATTACATTCATATATTTACTTTTCATTACGAAATAAAGGGAGATAAGAAAGCGTTAATAAATGAACTGAAGAATAGGAAGAAAAAAGTGGGCTTAGCAATCGATCCAGAAACAACAATTGCAGAAATAACGCCTTACTTGGATTTAGTTGACTTAGTTTTAGTAATGTCAGTTTATCCAGGTGGGTCTGGTCAAAAATTCATTCCACATTCAATCGAAAAGGTAAATCAACTAGCTGTACTTAAGAAAAAACATGCTTTTATTGTTGATATAGATGGAGGGATAAATCTTACAAACGCTAACCAGTTAAATGTCGATATTTTAAGCAGTACAAGTACTATTTTAAATGCAAAAGACCCCAATAAGGTTATTGATTTACTAAAATACTCTGGTTTCTAAAACTTAAACAACAAAAAAGATTAAAATAAAATTATTCTTGAAGTTTTAAAGATTTACCGCAACTAGGGCAAAAGTTTCTTGGCGTAGTTAATTGAAATCCACAATAAGGACAATGGTATACTGACTTTTGAGTGAAATCATAAATTTCTTGTGAAGGAACATCTTCATAATCTTGATGGTAATATCCTTCAAAAGGAGCCGAGATGCGAGATTTTTTCTTCTTTCTAACTGAATTAACTAGAAATAAGACGCCAACAATTATTCCAACTACTACTACAACACCGATAATAATTAGTACTAATATTAATTCAATATTCGAAGGTTGAATCAACAAAACCGTTAAGAAATCTTCTGACTCTCCTTCGCTATCAAAAGCCGTGATCATTAGGATCGCTAAATAACCATCTTGAGCGTCATTATCGTATTGAGAGGTAGTTGAAAGCTTTTTCGTTCCAGTAATGGAAGAGAATTCCATTGTAAATGGAATTTCGAATGTTCCATAGTGAGTATTCGAACCTGGTTTATATTCTAATTCGGAAAGAACATAGTTCTTTGAATTAATTGGGACAATTGTATTGTCCTCTGAAATTGAGGCGATAAAAAGGTTTACTGATACTCTCATTTTTGAGCTATCTTGATCCTCATAACTCACAGAATCAGTGAGGTTTATAATAAATTCAAGCTGGCTCCCTTGGCCTACTAAATTGACTAGTAAACTATCTTCCGTATGAGTTTCATCAAGCGAAATTAATTTAACGTTATCAATTGATATTGTAGAAGT
>JAHQWH010000110.1 GCA_029856105.1 Promethearchaeia archaeon
TATAGAGTTATTAAAATCGGAGGATATAGGCAAACCTTCGTTCAAAATTGAACCAGGACGATATTTATCTGCCGAGTCGAGTATTATTTTAACGCAAATAAATACAATTAAAAACAATGGGTATAAATTATTTGCCGGAATGAATGCGGGGTTTAACACATTATTAAGACCAATTTTATATAATTCCTACCACCATATTATACCATGTAATAAAAAGGGTAAAGTAAAAACTTTAACTTACGATGTTGCGGGACCGATATGCGAATCTGGAGATATTCTTGGTAGGAATAGGGGATTACTAGAATTGAATGAGAAAGAGTTTCTTGCTATACTGGATGCAGGTGCCTATGGCTTTACAATGAGCAGTACTTATAATTCTAGACCTAGAGCTGCTGAAATTTTAATCAAAGATGGCTATATTCATAAAATTAGAGAAGCAGAAGCATATAATGATTTATTAAAGCAACAAATTATTCCCGATCATTTGAAATAAGAAATCGCAACAGTTCTATTTCATATAAAAGAATAAAAATTTTAGTGATTTATATTATCACGAGATAAAATTATAAAAAAGGAACGTTTAAGGACTGGATACCCTTTAGATGTTCTAAATGAAGAGTTGGCATTATGAAACCTGTGAATTCAGGTTAATGATAATACTGATCTGCTCTGATCTTTTATAATTTTATCTTATTCCTATGAAAAAGGGTAATATTATTTACGATACAATAAACCCTATACCTAAATTTTTTTAATTGGCTCTATTCTTGGAGGGGGAATAAAAACATTTCTAGGTCCTGTTCTTTCGAGTTTAATTGCTTTTTCAGGGCAATGATAAGCGCATAAACCACATCCAATACACTTATTCTGATTTATAACCGATATCATCTCTATCAATTCCATTGCTTCTGTAGGGCATATATTAACACATGTACTACAGCCAATACAAATGTCTTTATCCAGGTTCGCAAGGTATGATGTTAGAGAAGATATTGGAGCCATTCCCCGATAATAGGATTGGAAGGTTATACAACAACATTTACAACAGTTACATAAAGTAGCTTCAACATTTTCAGGATTAAGATTTGCATGAATTGCTTTATGAACAAGCCCATGGTTTGCGGCCTCCTTTAAGATAAACAATGCATCTTTCTTAGAAATATACTTTGCACCATGTTCAATTGCAAATTGAGCATTCCTACCTAAAAAAAAGCATGTTAGCTTAGGAGCATTTCTCTTACATTGGTCATTTAGAAGTTCTTTTTGATGTCTGCAATAACATGTGCCGATACTAATTAAATCAAATGTTTCTATAAGTTTTTTCACATCTTCATATGGCAGTATATTTTCTTGCTGAATGTCAATCATTTCTTCAACAGGTACAATTCTATCGAAGGGTGGGAATTTTCTGTATTGATTTATGATGTTATCATAATTGTTTTGTGTAATTTCAGTAGTTTTAGCAAATAACTTTTCATATTTATGAGCTAGATTTATTTCTCTTTCCCCAGTAGTCCCTTTCATAAAAGTGGATTCAAGAATTCCAGGAATAAGCCCTATCAATGTATATACCATTATTCCCGTCCTTCTGCTAGGAATACCGGTTATTATTCCGTTATGTGTTAATTCATTTAGCATTGTAATTAATGACTTTTCGTCTAAGTCCGTTTTGGCTTTAAGTTGATCAATGTTTAGTTTAGGTTTTCTAAAAATTAAAATGAATTTAGCCTGTTCTTCAGTCAATAATGCCTGCATCAAATCAATATATGCGTCATTTATAGGAAGAGGGAATCCACCAGCTTTTGCAAAAGTCCTTGCTACTTTATACCAAAATTTTTCAACCATTTTTTCCACCTATATAAATTAACATTTAAGTACTTCTTTCTAATTTGGTTTTTTCACCATCTATAAGTTTATAGATAATTCAAAATATGATTAATAAATATTTAATACTTATCTGCACTGATTACAAATATAATTCTATCATTATGAAACCTGTGAATTCAGGTTAATGATAATACTGATCTGCTCTGAGAATTTTTATAATTTTATCTTACTTTTTAAGATGCTATTGACATATAAATGAATGAAGATTAGATTAACTATTGAAGTTAGGATTGATAAAAGATTGGACTATTGAAATTTTAAATAGAATTCTATTCTCCCAATCCTATAAAAAAACTTTAAAAATTTAATTAAGATTTGAGGTTATAAACATGAAAAAGATTTGGATAATTCATAACTCTCTGCATGGGAACTCTGAGAAGATTTCAAAACAAATTGCCGAGGGTTTAAAAGATAGTTATGATGTAAGTTTAGATAGTATTAAAAATATATCACCTGAAGATATAGCTAA
Source organism: Promethearchaeia archaeon (assembly GCA_029856105.1). Lineage (GTDB taxonomy): Archaea > Asgardarchaeota > Lokiarchaeia > Sigyniarchaeales > SOKP01 > SOKP01. The sequence continues at coordinate 2,357 of JAHQWH010000110.1, forward strand.
AGATGAGCCTTATGGTTTGATTGTTGCTGTTCGAATCCTCGCTTTTGCGTCAGATAAAGAAATTCGAAAGTTTACCAACGATTTAGATAAAGTAATAATTAAACCAATTTCGAAAGTCGCTTATTTTTCTACCCATGCATTGGGATGGAAAAAGTTCTTTATAAAAGGAATGAAGAAGACTCTTGGAAAAATTGGATGTGTTAAGGAGGTCTGTCCCGAATATCTTGAAGTAAAAATGCAGGGGGCTGAAGGTCCAGCTGTAGAGGGTGCCGATGCGAAAATTGGAGAATTTATCTTAACAATAAAGGAATTTATGAAATAAAATAACTAATAGCAATTTTATTACTTAGAAACCCTTTAGATTGTAATTAGTCTAGTTGAGTATTATAGTCTTGTATTTCCTTATATTTATGGGACGGCTGATAGATCAGAAAAATTGTCGATATTAAAACAGAAAGCTGATAAGTATAAAAATGAACAACAAAATAATCCAATGATTAATTTTACTCCATAAAAGAATTAAAGATTAAGAACATCTTTCATTTCGTAAATTTTATTTTCTTTTTGTTTCGCAATAAATTTTATTGCTCGTATTGCTCCCGTAGCAAAACAATTTCTATTTATTGCAGTGTGCTTTAGTTCGATATATTCGCCAGAACCAGCATATAATATTTTATGTTCTCCAACTATATCACCAGCACGTACACAATGAATCCCTATTTCATTTTTAGCGCCTTTTTCTCTTAATCCTTTACCCTTGGTTCGCCCATATTTAGTTATATCCTCCTTCTTTACTTCTAACGCTTCACAAATGGTGTCAAGTATTTTAAGAGATGTCCCACTGAAGTTATCTTGTTTTCGATTATGATGGGTTTCAATAATCTCAATGTCCCAATCGTTTAAATATTTAGTTAAAATTGCTGCCATTTTAAATAAAATGTTTACGCCCGTTGCCATATTAGGCGAAATCACTGCTGGAGCATTTTTTGTTTTTACAAGGCTTTTGAATTCATCGAGAAAATCTTGGGTCATTGCTGTTGTTCCAATTACGCATTTAATTCCGTTTTCAACGCAGATTTTGCAATTCTTTTCTGTTGCTTTTGCCACAGTAAAATCTACGGCAACATCTGGCTTAGTTTCATTAACAACTTTTTGAAGATAATTAACATCACTGATTTTGATTTTATTCTTATCATTTACGGCTAGGAGACCTCCTAATTCTTCACCGATATTATTTACATCGCAGGCGGCAACTACTTCAATTTCGTCGTCCTTTAATGCTAATTCACCAATGAGTTTCCCCATTATACCCGTAGGGCCCAAAATTAGTAATTTTATCATTATATTCTACCTTAAATCAAGATTATCTAAATTAATTTTAAATTTTTTAATACCATTTTAATTTTTTCTTGATTGTCTACTAATGGAGGCGTTAGTGGTAACCTCATCCTTTTATTCATTATTCCCATTAATTCCGCAGCGTACTTTACTGGACCAGGATTAGATTCAATAAATAAAACTTTAAAAAGATCGTATAGTTCTAACTGTTTTTCTTTAGCTTTTTCCCAATTTCCACTAAGGATATCATTTGTGAAATCTATTAACTTATCTGGGATAATATTTGATGAGACGCTCACTACACCTTTGCCTCCAAGTGTCATCATATGATAGGTCAAACTATCGTCCCCACTAAGTATAATGAAATCATCTGGAGTAGTTTTAATTATTTTTGTAATTTGATCTATATTTCCACTGGCACATTTGATTCCAACAATATTGTCTTTAGAGTAAGCTAATTTGGATACAGTTTCAGGTTCTAAATTCCGTCCTGTTCGACTAGGTACATTATATAATATTATCGGTAAAGATATTGAATCTGCTATTGCTGAGAAATGATCTACTAAAGAATGTTGCACCGGTCTATTATAATATGGTACAACTACTAAACATCCATCAGCGCCTGCTTTTTCGGCGTATTGACAGAGTGATATTGACTCTTGAGTAGAATTACTTCCTGTCCCTACTAATACAAAAGGGTCTTTTCCGCTTTTTTTTGCTTCGTCAACCGTGATCTCTATTGCGTAATGGTGCTCCTTATGAGATAGCGTTGCCGATTCGCCAGTAGTACCCATGGTTAAAATCTGACAGCCGTTATCGATCTGAAATCTAATAAATTCGCGATATTTTTTCTCGTTTAGCGAGAAATCCTCATTAAAGGGCGTTATCATAGCAGTAATTACATTTTGCAATTTCTCGAGCTTATTCATGATTAGTCATATCAGTTTTTCTTTTTTTGTAGGATTTAACTGTTAAAACTATTTAAATAAAAAATAATAATTAAAATATAATTTGTTAAAATTCGTTTATAAGGATTATTGCTAAGCACAGCATAAATAATCC
>JAHQWH010000111.1 GCA_029856105.1 Promethearchaeia archaeon
CATCTCTACTTGATACAATCATTCCTTTTTGTTTGGCTTCTTCTGTAATAAATCTTTCTTGGATGTGATATCTATGCCTGAACCTTTCTTTAATTTCTTTTTGGTTATAAGCGTTAAAGAGTTTAGTCTTCTTCTCAATTATTATTTTATGAGCACCTAATCTCATGCTTCCTCCTTTTTCAGTCACGAATTTCTGGCTTTCTAAAAGATCTACCACCGGATATGGCGTATCGGGATCTATTTCAGAGGTGTTTGCTCCAGTTAATCCTAAATATTTTCTACAGAAAGCAATATAAAACAATTGAGCACCAAAACAAATACCTAAAAAGGGCACTTTCTTTTCCATAGCATATTCAGCCGATTTAATCATCCCTTCAACAGCCCTCTCTCCAAAACCAGGCGTTAATAATATTCCATCGCAATCACTTAATGCTTCTTCAATATTGGTGTCTTCGGTAATATTAATCATTTTCAATTCAGTCCTATATCCTTGATGAGCCGCTGCGTGTTCTAAAGCGTCGTTGATGGAGATATACGAATCAGATATATTAAAATATTTACCAGGCATCGCAATTCTTACCGTTTTACTAGCGTTTTTGTATAACTCTACCATTTTTACCCATTCGGAATAATTAGTGACTTCACTATACGAAACTAATTTTGCTTTTAAATCTATAAGTTCACAAAGAAAATCTCCTAATCCTTGTTCCTCAAATAATAAAGGTAATTCGTATACGACATCTAAATCGGGATTTGAAACTACTGCGGCTTCTGGAATGTTTGAATAAAGGGAGATTTTCGATTTTATATCGTCAGCTAAAGGTTTTTCACTTCGACCTATTATAATATCTGGTTGTAACCCCACGCTTTGAAGCATTCTAACGGAATGTTGCGTTGGTTTTGATTTTTGTTGACCAACTGCCCGAGAATAAGGAACAAGAGTTACATGAACTAAAGCTGTACGATGAACATTTTCCAATTTGATTTGTCGAAATGTTTCTAAAAAAATGCTTGATTCTAAATCGCCTACAGTCCCTCCACATTCAATTAATAGCACATCTAAATTCTCACTTTCTGATATTTCCATTAATCTTTTCTTTATAATATTAGTCACATGAGGGATTAATTGTACGGTTTTTCCTAAAAATTTACCTTTTCTTTCTCTTAAGATAGTTGATAAATAAATCTGGCCAGAAGTTATATTATGTGAAGGATGCATCTCGATACCCAAAAACCTACTGTAAGTCCCGAAGTCCTGGTCTATCTCAGATATTTTATAACATCTTTCGTCTGACCCGGGCACGGGCGTAAAGTCCCATACATCTTCAGTTATAAAACATTCACCGTGTTCAATTGGATTAAGCGTTCCTGGATCAACATTTAAGTAAGGGTCGATCTTAACCGCCGAAATATTGAAACCCCGGAATTGAAGCACCTTTCCTATACTAGCGGTAACCACTCCCTTACCTATACCAGACATTACACCTCCCGTAATGAATATAAATCGAATATTACTCTCATTGGCATCTGTCAATTCTATATTTCACATCTCCGATTTTTATAATAATTATTAATTAGTCTTTATAAAAATATTAAATAGCAACCACATTTAATAAGAATTTCGAGATTATAAAAAATTAAATTATTGATAGATAATTAGGTTATAAAAAGACTTCTTGATGAAAAATTTGGATCTGATGTTATATTAAGTCCTAATCTTCTCAAGCCAGCTTCGTCTCCTGGAGTGGGTATATGAGTCGAATGCATTTCGCAACCAGAAAGTTCCTTAAGCTTTTCTATTGCAACTTTAGCAGAAGGATTGAAATCGGCACTTATACTTAAGGCTATAAGAGTCTCTTCAAGATTAAGACTCAATCTCTTGTTATTAAAAATCTCCGATTTTAAGTAACTTATAGATTTTAAAATATTTGGAGACAAAAGATAAATGTTTTTAGGGATCCCGGCTAATTCTTTTATCGTATTTAAGACTAAACTGGAAGCGGCATGCATCAGTGGAGAATTATTACCAGTTATTATTTTTCCATTCCTCAATTGTAATGCGGCTCCAGCAAATACACCATCATTTCCTTTACCTTTTTTTTGGGCAGCTATAGACGCTTGACGAGCCTCTTTTACCACTTCTCTATCAAATACTGTGAGATTCAATTCTTTCATCAACAATTCCGCTTTCTGCACAGTTTTCTTTTCGGCAACACCCATTGCATATTCGCAACTATATCGAAAAAATCTTCGGATCAATTCCTGTTTTGCTGCTTGCTGCACCAGATCATCGTTAATTATAGCAAAACCTGCTTTACTTACACCCATATCAGTAGGAGATTTATATACTAATTTGTTACCCATAATCCTTAGCATAATTTTCTTGACCACCGGAAAAATCTCAACATCTCTGTTATAATTAATTGCGGTAATATTATAGGTTTCTAGATGAAAGGGATCCACTTGATTAAAATCTCCGATGTCGGCAGTCGCCGATTCATATGCCATATTTACAGGATGTTTTAACGGCAAGTTCCAAATTGGAAAAGTTTCAAATTTAGCATAACCCGCATCTATCCCCCTTATATGTTCGTGATACATTTGAGAAAGACAAGTTGCCAACTTCCCACTACCTGGTCCGGGTGCAGTAACAATGATTATAGGCTTGGATGTTTCAATATAATCATTTGAACCATACCCCTCTTTACTTATAATTAAATCAATATTGGTTGGATAACCTCTAATTAAGTGATGTGTAACTACTTTTATATCACGCCGTTCCAGTTTATTCATGAATTGTTTTACTACTTGTTGGCCATTATAACGCGTCACTACCACAGCACATATGTTAATCCCCCCATCGCGAAGATCGTCGATTAATTTCAGTGCATTATTGTCATATGTTATGCCAAAATCTGCGCGAATCTTCCTCCTTTCTATATCTCCAGAATATATACAAATAATTACCTCAATTTTATCTTTAAGAGTCTTCAAAAGCTTCATTTTCACATTTGGGTCGAACCCAGGAAGGACTCGCGAAGCATGATAATCATAGACCAGCTTTCCACCGAATTCAAGATACAATTTATTTCCAAATTGAGCGGCTCGATCTAAGATGCTCTTAGATTGTTCTTTTAGATACTTTTCGTTATCAAAACCAATTTTATCAATAGTCATAGTCCAAATCTAACTTAGTTAAAACAATTATTATCACATAAATTACTATTTTCCTTTAAAAGTTGGATCTCGTTTCTGAATTAATGCTTTCAACGATTCTCTAAAGTCGTGGGTTTTTAAAAGAGTTCTGAGAGCTTCGTTTTCAAGATCTAACGTTTTTGATAAAATGTCTTTAAAATAATCGTGCATAGTTTTTTTCATTAATTTTAACGATAAAGATGGACCTTTAGGAGGAATAAGTTTTAACGCTTGTTCTCTAACAAATGACATTAATTCTTCTTTTGGTAAAACTTTATTTACAAGGCCAAGCTCGTAGGCTTCTTGAGCAGTTATCTTTTTACCAAAATAAAGCAATTCTTTGGTTTTCTGAAAACCAATGTAAAAAGGAAGTAAAAAATCGGCGCCGAATTCTGCTATAACTGCGCGCCTTATAAAATAAAAACCAATCCAAGCATCTTCAGACATATAAATTAAATCGGCCCCTATCAATGGCATAGTAAAACCCGCACCTACCGCTAGTCCGTTTATAGCAGCGATCACCGGTTTAGAAAAACTCCAAAATTTTATAGCCAATCTTTTTATCGCGATATCTGTTAAATCAATTTCTTCCAATATTTCTTTTGGAATTGAAGTTATCATGCTCATATTGAAATAACCACCCGACGAAAACGCGTTAGCTTCTTCGCAGCCAGTTATAATTAAAACTTTAGCATTTTTATCAGCTTCCATATCTGCTAACACCGTCTCAATTTCTAAAAAGGTTACAAATGACATTGCGTTTTTCCTTTTGGGTTGGTTAATTGTAACGGTACAGATTCCGTTTTCTTCCTTTTTATAGACTATATCTTGAATATCTTCGATTTTCATAAAAAATTCTCAAAATGATTAATTTGAATAATAAGAAATTTAATTATACATTGTTTTTTAAAATATATGGATCTCTTAAATAAATTTAAAGAGGGCATTCTAAAAGTAATAGGATATCTTGTTCCTGTTTTTCAATACATACCAAATGCTTCTTTATGGCATGGAATTATGAGTATTCCCTTAATTTCATATTTAATAGCATTTTTGAGTTATCCTAATATTGCAATGATGGATTTTGGATTCTTCTTTTCTTATGGAGCTCCATGGAGTTATTTAGCTATATTTGGGGGGATCTTTTTCTTGTATTCTTTTTTTTATCAACTCTTTAATAGAAAAAAATTGATCACTAAAGGACTATATAAATATTTAAGACATCCTCAATATTTGGGGATGATAATAATGACTCTTGGGCTTACTTTATTATGCCTTAATACAAGCCCAATTTACCCTTTTGTTCAAGAACCGTTTTACGATAAATCTTGGATTTTATTCATTTGGATTGCTGAAGCTTTAATATATGTTCTTTTAGCTAAAATTGAAGATTTATCTTTAAAAGCCAAACATGGTGAAGAGTTTTTAAATTATGCTTCTAAAGTACCATTTATGTTTCCGTTTTTCAATCTCAATAAAGAAAAAAATAGAAAGAATAAATAAAAATTTTCACAGAAATTTGTCCATGAGGTATTCTTTTGCCTTTATATTAGTTATGCTAAAATCTAAAGTATCAATGATATGTTGAGCTTGGTCATTAGCGATTTTTCTTGCTTCCTTTTCATCTTTAGCGCTTATTTTAAATTTTCTATATGGAAAAATGTAGAATTTTACCTTAACTTCATATTCTGGCAACTTGATTCCCTCTAATTATTTTAATATTATCGTAAAAGTTTTACTATACTTTAAGAAATCTTATTTTATAAAACCAAATTATCTACCAGATAATTCTTCAAATTGGAAAAGAAAAAAAAATATATTTGAAGAAATGGGACGCTACAGTAACCGGAACAATTGTCTTAGCGTATAACTCATAATATACTGCTGTATTTGTCTTGTTCCGCCTCCAATTTCTTGGATTCTACTAATCCCTAATAAATCATGCATTAAAGTATTATCACAAACTCCTGCTCCACCCATAAGGTTGGCACATTCATACACCACCCGCTCAGAAAGTTTTGTACTAAGGAACTTAAGTTGTGACGCAGTAGCACCCAAGGCTAAATTAAACTCTTTAGGAAGCGTCCCGAGCTTCTCCATTTTGTCGTCAATTGTTTGGCAAATATTTAAGATTGCTAAAGTCATGCTCGTTGTTTGAGCCCAGAGATCAGTCAGAGGAAATCCTACGCCTTGATGTTTCAATATTTCCTTATCAAATTGTTTTCTCATGTTAGTATATATTACGGCATGAGTAACCGCGTTCCAAGCCTCAGCAATATTTAAACACACGATCCCTAATCTTTCTAAATTAAGGCCTTCAAATAAGTGTTCCCGCCCCTCGCCTGGTTTACCTAACACATATTCAGGAGGAATTTTCATATTTGTAAAAGTTTCTTTACCTATATGTATCCTTGGAGTCCAGGGGATGTTAACCCGTTCGGCTTCCCATCCGTCCCACGAAGTATCAACTAATAATTGAGCCATTGTGTTGCCATTATTTTTTTCTGTAACAGCGTAAATAACCGCCCAATCTGCTTTAGGTCCATTAGTTTGATATATCTTTACTCCATTAAGATGGAGGCTTCCATCCTCTTGTTTGTCACAGGTAGTTAGCATATGAACCGCATCAGAGCCTCTTTCGGGTTCAGTTATACAAATACAGCCTACCTTTTCTCCCGTTACTAACTCTTTTAGCGCTTTTAATCGAATATCGACATTTTCGTGATGGAGCATTAATGGATTCACTACTAAAACAGTAGCCCCAGCGCCCATTGCTAGCTGGGGATCGAAGAAATCCATAGCCAAAACTCTCATAAATTCAGTCGTCATCCCATAAGGTTCGAAATCTAAACCGATATTGTCAAATTTATGCATTCGAGTTATATATCCATTTCTTCCGATCTCGGGAATCCACTCGTAGAAATCCTCGTTATGCGTAATGTTATTATTTTTTTCAAATTTTTCGAAAAACTTTTGGGCTTGCTTAAGGAAATTGAAATGCTTCGGTTTCAAAAAACTCATCAAATTGTAATTCAAAAATTTATTACGGGTTTTTAACGATAGTTTTTTTAGAATATCATCATTTATACATTGCACATTACCTTTCAATAACATCAACTCTTTAAATTAGAAATAAATTTATATTTATGAATAAGTATTTGATGAAGTCCTTAAAATAATTTCATATAATTGAGGTTAAAAAATTTAAAAAAAAGTTTTAATTAATCATTTTTGATTTCTTCTTCTCGAAGTGCTCTTTTTAATATTTTACCTACTAATGTGAGAGGTAACTCTTCTCTAAAGGCCCAAACTCTAGGGTTTTCATATTTCGAAAGATGTTCAGAAGCGTATTTTTTTAAAGTCTCTTTTACAGATTCATTTGGTTCGATCCCCTCTTTAAGCTGAACGACTGCTTTGACAATTTCACTTCCCGGTCGATCGGGATCTTTTAATCCAATAATGGCAACTAATTCGATGTCTGGGTGTTTTGTTAATACATCCTCAACATGAACGCTATAAACCTTAAATCCGCTTACGATTAACATATCTTTAGTTCGATCTACAATTGTAATAAACCCATCTTCATCCATTACACCAACATCTCCAGTATGAAGCCATCCATCGATAATTGTTTTTTCATTTGCTTCTGGCTTGTTATAATAACCTCTTGTAACTTGAGGACCTTTACAAATAATCTCTCCAGGCTTTCCTAGCTCAACTTGTTCTCCAGTCTCAACATCAACAAGGCGTATTTCGGTATCTGGCATTGGTATCCCTACTGTCCCAACTTTCTTTTTACCATAATAAGGATTCATGGTGAGCACGGGTGATGTCTCGGTCATTCCATATAATTCCAATAATTTATTTTTCGCAAACATCGAATCTTCGAAATCGTGAATTGCTTCTGCAGGAAACGGTGCTGCACCAGAAATATAAACCTCAAGATTATCAAAAGTGGACTTGGAAACATCCTTTATTTTTGGATTATTTTTTATAGATAAAAATAATGTTGGTACATTCACCATTAACCTAGGATTTTTATCCATCATTTCTTTTATAATATGGTCTGTATCCCTAGGGTTAGCAATTAATATTTGCCCCCCTGAAGCATACAAGGTTGCCATACCCATAAATAGACCTGCTAAATGAAATAATGGAAAAGCGGATAAGTTAAATTCTCCTTCTTTTGCTTCAAGAGCATCAAGCCAAGTTAAAGCTTGAACCATATTGGAAATTATGTTGGCATGAGTAAGTTCTGTACCTTTAGGAAGCCCTGTGGTTCCACCTGTATATTGTAGTAACGAAAGATCTTTATTAATGTCTATTCCTACTTCTTGGAAGTCGATTGATGTTTTCATCACATCTAAGAAATCAATAACCATTTTTCCTTCATATGGCGTAACTTTCCCTTTTGGAATCTTTCCTATTAATTTACCAAGAATTACTTTGACTTTAGAAAGTCCCATATAATCCGAGACATTAGTGGTTATTATGCACTTAAGATTTGGTGTTTTAGCTAAGACTTTTATTAATACCTTCGCATATACCGCATCCAAAGTTACGAAAAATTTAGCTTCACTGTCATTTATTTGATAAGTAATTTCAGTAGGACTTAAAAGGGGCGAACACCCTGAGGCTACACCACCAACTAATAATGTTGCGAAATGTGCCACTAAATATTGAGGACAATTAGGTAAGTTTATAGCAACACGATCTCCCTTTTTCAAACCATTTTTTTGTAAAAATGTTGCAAATCTATGTATGTAATCTCTAAGTTCTTTAAAAGGAATTTCTCTTTCCATGAAAAAGCAGGCAGGTCTTTCAGGAAATTTCGCCATTGCGTTATCGAATAATTTGCCAAGGCTTTCTTTAGGATATTCTAAATTCGGTTTTACATGTTCATCATAAGATTTTAACCATATTTTTGAATCATATGGAGATTTTTGATTTTGCATTTTTATTTAACACCTTTTTTTTCACTTACATATTAATTAGATTTTTCCTAAATCAGTAAGTATCGTTTAAATTATTTTGGGAATTTATAAAATTATTCTATAATTTGATTGAAAATAGTAACTAAAATATGTATTTTGTATAATTTTCAACAATTAAAAAAATATAGAAATTTGATAATTAATTTAATAGTTAATCGAACTCTACAAGCACTTTTATCTCTTCATGTGGAGGGTTAGCTAACGTTTTAAACATTGCGGGTACTTCGTCTATTTTAATCGTTTTTGTAATTATTGGGTCTACGTTTACTTTACTTCCAGCGATTAAATTTAACGAGGTTGCGAAAACTTCTTGATTAAAACTAAATACACCTCTCATTGAAATGTTTTTGAGCATTAGCTGCATAAAACCTTTCATTTCAAAAGGTTCTACGTGTATTCCAATAAGAGTAATTTGGCCTCCTCTTTTAACTAAATTCATTGATGTCATATAAGTTTCTGGAAGCCCTACACAATCAAAAACATGATCAGGTCCAATCTTATTAGTAAATCTAACTATCTTATTCCAAGCATTTGGTTTTAGCGCTTTTGTGGCACCAACTTCAAGCGCTTTTTTTTGTTTTGATTCAACTGGTTCTATTATGTAAATACTACCAGCACCGGCAACTTTTAGCGCTTGAATCGTCATTAATCCTATTGTTCCCGCTCCAATAACTGCAACATTATCGCCAATTTTTAAACCAGATTGTTGAACTGCGTACACACAGTTTGCTAACGGTTCTACTGTAGCTCCTGCTTTGAACGACATTGAATCTGGTAAGGCGTGTAGCCTCTCCGCCTTTACATTTATGTAGTCTGCCATTCCACCGTTTTGTGTCGTACCTAAACCATTATTACTTAGCTTGCACATGTTTTCTTGGTAATGGTTACACCAATAACAATCGTGGCATGGAACATTAGGATTTACCGTTACTCGATGACCTATTTTCCATTTTCTTACGTTATCGCCTACTTCCGCGATTTCTCCCGAAAACTCGTGACCAATTACGATTCCAGGCAGATACATTCCCCCAGATTCATAAGATTCAATTCCAGAACCACATATACCGCAATATTTTATCTTTATTAATACCTCGTCAGAAAGAACCTCTGGTTTAGGTAAGTCGTCTCTTATTTCTATTTGATGTTTTCCTACAAATACTGCTCCTTTCATATTATAACATCTTTAAAAAATTTTTCTTTTGATTTAAGATTATAAAAAAAATTAAGAAATTATTATTTATAGAATTCCCATACTTCCCATCAATTTAGTAGCGTCTGGAATATCATATTTTATTTTTACATCAAGAATTGCTGGTTTACCCGAGTTTTTCGCCCTATCAAGTGCGGGTTTAAGTTCATTAGGATCAGTGACCACTTCTCCATAACAGCCAAAACCTTCAGCACATTTTGCATAATCAAATTCTGGAAGGTCCACATCAATATAACGTTTGCCCATGAAAAGTTTTTGTCCAGATTTAATCATACCCCAAGCATTATTGTTTCCAATGACGTAAATTAGGTTTTTTAATCCCAATCTAACGGCTGTTTCTAAATCTTGGATATTAATCATAAAAGCTCCATCTCCAGATATTGTTACGACTTGTTTATCGGGTTTCGCTAATTTTGCACCAATACCATAAGGCACAGATACTCCAAGTTGCCCCATACCAACGGTTTGAAGCGTAGAAAGTGGCTCTCGTGATTTATAAAAATCAACTTGTTCTATAGCATAACAAGCAATGTCTCCACCATCAATGATTAAAATAGCATCCTCATCAATCCATTCTAAAACATCTTTAATCATCCTTTTTGGAATAATTGGTATTTTATCTTTTGAAGATTTCTTAATCGAAGTTTCAATAGTCTTTTTTCTAATTTCGGTTAAATCTTCCAACCAATCTCGTTTTTCAACTTTATTAGTCTTTTTAACCTCATCTAACATTTGTTTTAAAAATTGCTTACAATCTCCAACAATACCAAGAGATATAGGTTTAGCTCTTCCTATAATGGAAGGATCTATATCAACTTGTATCATTTTTTGCGAATTCTTCCAAAACGGCTCATCGCCATGTCCCATAGCATAGGAAAACCTACATCCAAGTGCTAAAATAACATCGGATTCAGCTGCAGCTTTCAAACTCGGACCTGCAATTGAAGCCCCAATCAAGCATTTTGACTTATTAGATATTGTTCCAATTCCCATAATGGTTGTCATAACGGGGATATGTAAATATTCTGCAAATTCTTGTAATTCCTTCCAAGCTCCAGCCCGACTTACACCACCACCGGATATTATCAGTGGCTTTTCAGCTTTCGATAAGAGATCAAGAGATTTTTTAATAGATTCATTGCTAATTCCTGGTGGTTCAATTGCACGATAATTTTCAGCTTCAAGAATGAGCAATTCTTTTTCCTCAATTTCGCCTAAAAATGCATCTTCATAAATTTCTAACAACACTGGTCGAGGCCGTCCTCCTAAGGCTTCTCGAAAACATTTTTGTACTGCATCAGGGATTTTTTCAATATTAAGAACACTCTTTTGATATTTTGTTATGGGTGTAAACATAGTAACTTGATCAAGTCCCGACTGAAGACTAAAGGAATCTTGATATTTCGATATTACTTGCGGAACAAGTGCAATTAGGGGGATATTATCACCCCAAGCAGCATTAACACCAGGAACTAAATCCACAGCTCCTGGACCTGCGGTTCCAAAACATACTCCAGGAGTGTTTGTAACCCTTGCGTAAGCATCAGCAGCATGAGCTGCAGCTTGTTCATGTCTAAATAATACAGTCTGAATGCCTTGCTCTTTGCCCCATTTATAAATAGCATCATACATATTTAAAAATTGTCCCCCGGGGATTCCAAACATGTATTTTACATTTTCTTTAAGCAAGCATTTAATTAAAACATCGCCACCATTCAAAATATTCTTACTTTCTTCCAAATTTTTACACCTTTGTTCTAAATTATGTTATTGATTTTACTTTCTATTTTATTCCTTAAATAATTATCTTAGATTAAAGTGTAGATGTATTTAAATTTTAAAATCTGGAAGCGTAAGCAAGAATTCTCTTAGGAAATTTGGAATTTGTCGAAGTTGATTATGGTTAATTCTCAGAACATCCAATGAGTTTAAGTTATTAATTTCCACAGGTATATCAGAAATTTTATTATGACTTATGTCTAAATACTTAAGATAAGTAAGTGATAAAATTGATTTTGGAAATACCTTAATATTATTTCTGCTTAAATTCAGTTTTTTAAGATTTGTGAGTAGCGCTAGAGAGTCGGGTAATTTGAGAATTATATTGCTTTTAAGAGCAAGCTTTCCTAAGAAATTTAAATAAACCATGGGGTCTTGCAATTTAGAAATTGAGTTAAACATACTAGGGATTTCTTTCAAATATTTCCAATTGTAATAATTAAAACTCAAGGATTCGATGCGTTTATTCCTTATCGTAAGCCAATATTCTCCAAGTTTATTATCTTTTAATTTTTTGTAGAATTGATAAGTTTTTAACTCGAGCTCATAATCAATTTCGTTTTGAGCAAAGATAGCTTCCAAATCTAATATAAATTTTGCTTCATTTTGAATTATACCAACGGATAACGCTATTTCTGCCAAATACGCATTTATTTCTTTACTTAACGACTCAAATCGGGCTTTATTAAGTCTGCTATTCAAATCAGAAATAACTTTTAGAACCAGAGGAGATTTATCGTGCTGTACAACCCATCTTAGCGTGTTCAAACCTTTTTTTAAAAAAATTTGTCCAATAAAATTTGCAGCTGATTTCCTGACTAATGGGCTTTCGTCGGATAATAGAGAATTTTCTAAAATTTTAAAGATTTTTTGGTCGTGAATTTTCAATTTCTCAGAAATATTTATTGACTCAGCACGAATTGTTGGGTTATCGCTTCCTTCGATTAATGAGATCAACTGCTCAGCAGCTATAGCCTTACTTACTTTCCCATTTGCCACGCTAGAATAAATTTTATCCGGCGATAAGAAGTTTTTCATTTCTACTTGAAATTGAAAAAATCAATAGTTACCACTAAATTGTCTTAGAAATTTAAAAAATTTTCCTTATTAATTCAAAACAACATGTTTAGAGTTTAAGGTATAAAATTATTATCTAAATAAATTAAATTTATATAATTGGTAAAACATCTTCATACTCAGCATTTAATCTTTGTTAAATGTAAAAGGTTTGATAAAAAATGAGCGAAAAAAAAAAGAAAGATTCGAATGAGCTATTAAATATTTTAATGATTTTGATGGGTCTTGCGTTCCTTTTCAAAGGTATTATGGAAATCTTAGCCTGGGCAAACATTATTGCTCCTTCATGGTTATCTGATCCTAGTTTAGCTGCGGCTCTCACCTTTTTTGGAAGTCAAGGTTTAATTTCAATAGTCTTGGGCTTCTGGTGTCTTGTAGCTGGAATTGGTATGTTCAGAGAGGAAGAATACGCAATGGGAATAGGGTTGGTTGTGCTTTCTATCATGGCTGTACAAGGAGTCACCTCAATAATTGGATGGGCTTCTCATCCTGCAACATTTGATTTAACCTACTGGCCAAATTACATTCTGATTGTTGCTTTTATAGTAGGAGTACTTGGATTTTTCTGGTTACTTTTCACATATAAAAGATACGATTAAGTAATTAGGAGAAATTAAGAATAACTTTAATTAAATTTATTTTTTTATTTATTTTTTTATAACAAACATAATCCAAACAATTGACTCTCAGAAAAAGTATCAATTGTAATATCTTTATGCTCTCTTAAAAATTGAACCAGGGGAATTCCTTTTTCGAACAATTCATTAAATTTATCGTAAAAAATTTGGTTAATTTTTGCATTTCGAGAGATAAAGGAGCCAAACAATTTATTAGTTGGATCAAAACTGGGTTGAATTAATTCATTATCAGTTAAACTAAAATTACTAAAAACTTCGTCAGTGACACGTACATCGATACTTTTAAAGTCTAAATCATAAGAATCAATGTAATTTGAAAAAAGGTTAAATTCCTCGCTTGATAATAATTCTTTAATCAATTCGGTACTAAATACAACTTGAATATTGATATTTATTAGATTTTCTTTAATTTTATTCATCCCAGCTCTCATGGATTTATTTAAATCCTCTGGAATATTCGAAATTCCATATTTTTTTATAATTGAAGTTAAATCATTTCCATATCTTATTCCTAAAGCAATTTTACATTCTTTTTCTGCCATAAATGAATGATATGTTTCATCGAAATTGTTTAGGTCGTAATTAATAAACTCTACGAATTCTTGAGTTATTTGTTCGACAAAATTATAATTTTTTATGAATTCTTTTAACGCGTTTTCCGCGTTCTCTTTTTTTTCCTGAAAAAGCTGTGATAACTCCTCAATACGATCGTTTATAATTCTTTGCCAAATCGCCACAGGTGGAGTAGATAAATGTATTTTCATTGGTCTATCGTAAATTTGAACTAATCCTAAGTCGTTTAAAACGGCACAAATTTTATAGCCTCTTTTTAATGTAAGATTAAATTGCGTACTGACTTCCTTTAAATTGTCAATTTTCTGGTGTTGTAATAAATAGTGATAAACTTTTTCAATACCTTTTTCGATAAGTCCTATAGAATCAAATAAAGAGTTAAGAGACAAAAATTCACGTTCGACCATTTAATCACCTATTCCCTATTTTCAATTCTTTCTAATGTAAGCTCTGTGAGAACTTCAAAGGTTTTGTCAACATTTTGACCTGATTTACTCGATATTTCGGCAAAAGAATCCATGTTATTTTTTTCAGCTACTTGAATTCCATACTCTCGAAGAATTTCACGTTGAGCGTCCCCTAAGTCGATCTTTGAGCCTACGAGCATGATTGGAATAGGGCCACTTTTTTGGCGAACGATATTGGTCCATTCAACAATATTGTCTAAGGTCTGAGATCTGGTAACATCATAAAGCAAAAATGCCGCATTAGCACCGAGACAATAAGTTGGTAATAAAAATCTGAAGCGCTCTTCCCCTCCAACATCCCAAATCTGCAATTTTATCTTTTTACCATGTAAATCAATTGTCTTAACGTGAAAGTCTACGCCAATTGTTAGCCTTTCTGAGGGATTGAAGAGATTATAGCAAAATCGTTTAGTAAACGACGTTTTCCCGACTGACGCGTCGCCTAATAGCAAGATTTTGAAAGTAAAATCGTATGATGGAATTACATAACACCTTTTTTAGAAATTTTTTTAATACCTCAAGTTTGATAAATAAAATGATATATACTAAGATTTTATCGATATTATAAATTTTGAGTCTTAATACTAGATATATATATAATCAAAAATCTCTTTTTTAATTCTTTACTTTTTTATTAAATAAAATAAGTCTTAAACTAACAAAATTCAACAGTGAATTTTTAAATAAAAAAGTTAAAGGGCACCAAGACATTTAAAAATAAAAATAGATGTAATTCTAAGTTGTTTTTTTTATCTTCTTATTCACTATTCTCTAATTTTATGCTCTTATTCAAATATTTCTTTCAAATTTTCGTAAATTATAGGATTTAACTCCTTATTTAAGTGGTTTTTTAATTCGTTAAAGATGATTGGATTATTTTTATGTTTAGCCAAGAATTTTATCACGCTCCATCTTACGGAATCGTCAGGGTCGTCTAATAACGGGAGTAGGAACTTTAGATATCTTGTATCGTTGTTTTGTTTAATTTTCATTACGGCTCGAGCCCTAACGATGAAATCTGGGCTATATATTTGAGGTAATAAGTGAAATTCTACTGTGCCATTTTTTATAAAGCTTAAAATAAACTGAAACAAATCCTTTTTGAAACTGTTAGTTTGGTCTAAATCATTGATAATGTTTTGAATTGTAGCTTCTGGGACTTTATTTCCTAATTTTAAAAGGCTTTCAAAGGAAATAAAGAAATTTTCTGATATATCATATTTCAGATAATTTAAAAGCTTTTTAATAATTTTGTCGTTAACCTTTGAAACTTCTATGACATCCCAATTATTGATTTCTTTGTAGTCGTTATCATCCCCTAAATTTTTCACTGTATCAACTCGAATAAATTTTTACAAGATTATAATAAAAAATTACACAACTACGTTTATATATTCTATTATTAAAACAGAAATAATCGACTTAATCTATAATAATTTTCTCGACAATTAATTTAAAGTCAAATTTAATTAATTAGTTAATATTGATAAAATGTTAGTCGAAGATTTGAAAGACAATCCAAAAAAGTTTAAAAAATTTGAAAAATAATGGTTTAATTTCTAATTATGCCATCAATGTTGTTAAAAAAAACATCTTGTTTTTGATCATCGGAAATTGGCAAGCATAATATTTTATCAATTTCAAGTTTTATTGGATTAGTGACTGGCGCATCTGTTCCAAATAATACGCGTTTATGCCCTACCATTTTTATCAAACTTAATATTCCGTAAGGTATAGAACAGGAGGTTTCAAAAAATACGTTTTTGTATTGTTTTAAGCTCAATCCAAGATCAATTGCAAACTCCATCGCCAATGCAGCATGTCCAATAATGATACGCAAATTTGGAAAATTTTTTGCTAATTTTGCTATATCTTTGCTACTTATCCCTCCAAAAGCAGAAAATTTTGGCGTAAAGTGAATAAATAACGGAAACTTTTTGTTATAATCTTGCATAAAAGTAACTAATTTTATGATGTCTCTTGGAATCTTTATTAAATGAATGCCAGAATGAATCTTAACCCCACAAAAACCTAAGTCGAAATGATTTTCTAAGACTTTGTAATTGCTGTCCTCATCTTCAGGTTTGATTTTTGGGTTGAACCAGAAGAATTTATAAAATCTTTCTGGATCTTTGTTTGATACGTTAATAACATCTTGATGGTCCAATTGACCTTCAGGCATTAACTTCCTTAAATTTTCAAACGCTTTCTTTACAACATTATCGTTAGAAGAGTTATTTTCATCATCGTTATTTTTGTTAGCATAGATTTTTGAGCTTGCGGCTCTATTAACTGTAGTAATAATTGCTTTTTCGATGTTGTATTTATCCAGATAACTAATTAAATCTTCATTTTTAGGTAGAAATGTGCCATAGGTATGTAGATGAGCGTCAAAAATTTTAAAATTCTTACTTTCTATATCTTTTCACCTGTAATTTGAATTCAAATTCATTTTATTTTAAATTAAAAAATCATAAAAAAATATTAAAAATTTACATTTACATTGTTATTTTTCGAATTCTTTCGCTTTAACTATAGGGATCAGTACTAGTAACATTAAGAAAGCGGCTACAATGAAAATTAAAGGCGGTGGAATAAAACCAACTATTCCTTCAATTAATATAGGTATGCCGTATGTTTCAGAAATCACGCCCCCTATTAGCGGTCCAATCGTCATTCCAATTAAGACGTTAAATAGGATAAAATATCCCGAAAATTGTCCTCTCTTATCGTCTGGTAATAAATCTCTTACCCAAGTTTTTGAAGCTATATCCCAAGTGACCATCGCAAATACCCAAATTGCTGCTGTTATGGCAACGAATACAATGAGTTCAGAAAAGGCAAAAAGAAACAAAGATACAAACTCTAGAAAGACAGCTCCTATAGCTATTTTTTTCCTGCCAACCTTATCAACGATCTTTCCCACTGGATAGGCTGCGATAATCGAAATCAATAATGCTACGAAGATTACAATTGATGCCAAAAAAATTTCAATGTGCAAAAAATGTTCAAGATAAATTAAAACGAATGGAAAGAAGACATTAAACGCAATACCCCACAACGCCGTACCAAGTAAAATAAGGAAAAGATTCTTGTTCTTAGTAATTGCAGCTCGATTAAAGGTACTTTTAATAGTTCCCCAATAGCCCAAGGTTGATGGTCTTAAATCTTCGGGCTCAGGAGCAAACAACGCACCAGGGATTCCAATTAACGCTACTAATCCACCTACAATATAGAAAAATACATAATATCCCACTGCTTCAATTATGAATCCTGCAAATCCATATATTATTAATGTAGCAATAAGAAACATAATTTCCATTAGGGATGTGATTTTTCCTCGATTCTGAGTATTAGTAACATCGGTAACATATGCGTTTAATGCGGCATCGTTAGCCATAGCACCAAAGAACGTCATAATACTGTCAAAAAGTATTGCGATCGTGACAGCAAGTATAACGGGTCGAAAATAACCTGCTAATGGAAACATAGCAGTTGTAAGTGCCCACAATGAGTAGCCGATTAACATAAAAATTCTTCTTTTTCCCTTTACATCGCTTAGAGCTCCCATAAAAATTGCTGTTACCGTGGAAGCAACCGCGGTTATGGCAACTAATAAAGAAACATACATTGGCACGGGAGCGATTTCGTTATATAAGAAAAGATTAAAATACTGGTTTTCTACAGCCCAAGCAAGTTGGCCAGCAAAACTTAGAAGGATAATTGACCATTTTATCTTTGTAGATATTTTTTCAGTTTTAGACAAAAAAATCCTCTGATTTATTAATTTTTAAGAAAAAATTATGTTAATATTTTATTATTAAAATTGATTGTAAAAAAACTCTTTTATTAATAATTTCCAAACTCGTTAGCAGCATCAAACATGGCTACAATATTCTGAGGAGGAACTTCGGCAGTTATATTATGGATGTTAGATGCAACAAAACCTCCACCGGGTTTGAAACATTCGAAATTTCTTCTGACTTCTTCTCTAATCTGTTCTGGAGTTCCGAAGGGTAAGGTTTTTTGTGAGTTGCATAAGCCTCCCCAGAACGACATGATACTCCCAAATCTTTTTTTCAGAGAACAAGGTTCCATATCGTAAGCGCTTATTTGAACTGGATTAATGATATCGTATTCAATTTCGGCGAAGTGAGGGATAAATAAAGAAATTGAACCACATGAATGGTAGTTTATTTTGGCGTCTGTAATATCGTGAATTTTTTGTGATAACTTCCTTTCAATAGGTTTTATCATGTTCTCGTAAAGTTTTAAACTCATTATAGGACCTGCTTGTTCCGCAACGTCTCCGTTAATGCACACAACATCTAGACACTCTCCAACTTCAGTAAGGAAAGTTGTAGCATAATCTGTCCAATACTTAAGTAATTCTTCCATAGTTGAGATTAGGATTTCTGGTTTAGTTTTTAAATATCTAAGCGTTTTTGTGAATCCAAATAAGAAGGTGCAGTATTCGTAAATGCAACCCACTGGAGGTGTTGATAAGGCAAACTCAGTGTCGTTGCGTAATTTCTTAGCGTATTCTTTCAAACCAATAAAAGGAGTCTTATCTAGCCCATCTGGCCAATCATAATTCTTCACATCACTTACCGATTTAAAATCTGCAAAAGGATGAATAACAGGATCGTAATATAATATATCGTCTAATTCTTTTTTAGCGTTGTTCCCCCAAAACACACCAAACTGGTCATATAAGCCCACATATTTACCCTCGTATTGAGGTTCCATGTCTTGAACTCTAACCATCCCCCCTAAAGGTTGAACATATCTTATATCAATGCTAAATCTTTCTAAGACTTTATCACATGGGCGTACGATTTGTTGAACGAAATCAGCGTATTGAACGTTCTCATCTTCAATTTCAAGGTAATCCAATAATTTTTTATACGCTTTAATATGAATACTTGATTGATTTCCTCCTAAATCAATCGGAACTTTATCGGGTTCTTTTCTATTTAAAGTTGTATTTACTCTTTCCCTTGAGTTCATAGTTTATATCCTTTTGAATAATTGTTCGAAAATTAAAAGTATTGAGATATTTATATTAGATTTTGATTATTTTAAAATAACCTTGAATTCTTAATTATTAAACTTTTAAATATTAAATGATAATATGTTAAACATGGCAAATGAGAAACTGCTCCCTAATATAATTTTTTTTGTAGCAGATGAAATGCGTGGAGATTGCGTTTCTTTTGATGGTCGAAGAAATCCCGTTATTAAAACGCCAAATATTGACAATCTTGCTAAGGATGGTGCTGCTTTTACTAATTGTTTCACTGTAAATCCCGTTTGTGGACCTTCTAGATGTTGTACTTTTACGGGTCAATATGTGCACTCGAATGGGCACAGAAGCCTTTACCAATTATTACAACCGCACGAGGAAAATTTATTCAAATTCTTAACAAATAAGGGATATGAAGTTGTTTGGATAGGAAGGAACGATCTTTTTAGTAAAGATGCTATTAAACAAAGCGTAACGAAAAGATTAAGAATGAAAACTGGTGCTTGGAAATCTAATCCCTATCCCTTAGATCATCCTATGAGAAAATCTTTTTATTATGGTGAGAGAACATTAGAACAATCAAAAGATATTGATTATCACATTATTCAAAAGGCAATTAACTATTTAAATTCTGAACATAAGAATCCTTTTTGCCTATACATAGCCTTGAACTTCCCTCATCCTCCTTACACGGTTGAGGAACCTTACTTTTCTATGTACGATCGAGAATTAGTACCGGCCCCAGTGCCGCCTAAATTGGACGATAAACCAGAATTTATGCGTTTAATTCGTGAGAAGTACGGTTTGAACAATTTAGATAAAGATGATTTTAAAGAAATTATCGCTACATATTATGGAATGGTTTCTCGGGTAGATTACCAATTTGGGCAAATAATCGATAAATTAAAGGGTATCGGAGCATATGAAAACAGCGCAATCTTCTTCTTTGCTGATCACGGAGATTATACTGGAGACTATGGATTAACAGAAAAATGGCCTAACGCGTTCCAAGATTGTCTTATTAACGTTCCGTTAATTACAAAAATACCTGGTATCGAATCAAAAGGAAATCTATACGAGCAATTTATTCAAACTATTGATCTTTTTCCTACAGTATTGAATATTGCTCAAATTGAAACTCAATATACTCACTTTGGCAAAAATTTAATTCCTTTTCTAGAAGGAAACTTACTGAAACTAAGAGACGCTGTTTTTGCTGAGGGAGGATATAACCCTCGCGAACCTCAATGTTTTGAACCGGTTGTTAAAAATCCTGAAATGCCGGGCATTGGTATTTATTACGATAAAACTAATATACCTCAAGAAAATCCATCAACTGTAGCACGATCTGCTATGATCAGAACCAAAACATGGAAACTCGTTATTCGAGATAGTGGGAAGGAAGAGCTTTACGATTTAATGTACGATCCATTTGAAGCTAGTAATTTAATTGATGTATATGCTTACGACAAAATTAAAGCCGATCTCAAAGAACAATTGCTCCGGTGGTACTTAAGGACGAGCGATAATGCCAATTGGAAACGTGAAAGAAATGTTTAATTTAAAGTTTTTAAAGTTTAGAACCTAATGGATAAGTAATACAATTTATCGATTTGCAGTGAATTTTAAAATGATTAGTAAAGATGTTAAAATAGAAATTGTGTTTATAGGAAAACCACAGTGGGAAGCTGGATGGCCTTATTTGGGATTTGACAATAACAAAACGATAGATTCCATTAGAAAACATCTAAACGAGAAATTTATTAAAATTGAGTTTATCTATAGTGAAATTATTACGACATACGATAACGAATTAGTTAACCAGATTAAAAAGGATATCGAAGAGGCTGACGGGGTTATAGTTTTTACGATAGGTCATTATGGAGACCCCGGAATTGTTCAAGCAGGCATTGAATTTATTGAGAGCAAAAAGCCAGTAATATTAGCCAATTATATTTATGCTGGAGATCATACATTCACAAAAATATTCTCAAGTGTTAAAGACAAGAATTATCAGCTATCGATATTGTCTTCAAAAAATTTAGAGGATTTTGACAAGATGTTTGAGAATATGTTTAATCTCGTGCGTTTAAGAGGAAAAAGAGTCTTAGTTTACGCCAAGGACGTCATAAAAATGAACTGGGATGTCATATTAGGGTTGTTTAATCCCGAACGAATGCGAATAGCTAAAAATCATCCAGAGTTTTTGGATCAAATAGGTAAAATGAGTAGCGATGAGGAGTTTGAATTTTATACCGATACGGTTGGTTTTGATCAAGCACACCAGTGGAGAAAGGATGAAGTGCTTTATAAAGAAATTTTAAAGAATGTATTCGATATAGAAATGATTAGAGGAGATCCACAGGAGATTCTCAAATATTATAATGAAGCTAACACGGACCAAGCAAAAGAAATCGCTCAAAAATGGATTAAAAATGCTGCAATAGTAGAACCCACTGATAAAACCATTTTAAATTCCGCAAAACTATACCTAGCTTTTAAAAATATCTTGAAAGATAAAGACATTGACATTTTTACTCCTGATTGTGGCACCTTCCTATTGTGCGGCGCGTTTCCCGCTTATCCTTGCATGGCTTTTTTCGAATTAAGTAAAGAAGGAAAATACGGCATATGTGAATCCGACATGGATTCGACCATAAGCTTTCTTTTTGGACTGTACCTAACTGGTAGACCGGGATATGTGTCCAACCACACTTTTGATATCAAAAAAAATCAAATCACTTATATGCATTGTGTAGCACCATGTAATTTGCAAGGATCAGAGGGTCCACAAGCGCTTTATGATATCGTTTACCATGGTGAAACTCATTTTTTAGGTGCCTCACCTCGCGTTAAATTTCCAATAGGGGAACCAGTAACGACTATTAAAATCAGCGTTTTTGAAAAAAAAATTTCAATCCGTACGGGAAAAATAATAGATAACATAGTGGATGAAAGGGGCTGCGTTTCTAAAATGTTAGTAGAAAGCGATGTTGAAAAAATTATGGAGAACTATGATTGGAACGCATTTGGGTGGCATAGGGTAACTTTCATAGGCGATTGGAAGGAAGATTTCATAAACGGAGCAAAAATTTTAGGTTTAAAAGTTGTAGAAGATGACAAATAAATATCAGAAAGCATTAAAATAGTTTCTCAACAAAATTGTATATAAATAATTAATATTAAATGAAAAGTGATAAAATTTGAGAGAAAAAGATAGAATTCATTCATTTTCAGGTCATTTTCTTTATTCGTTAGCAGCGATTCCAAGCGCATTGCATTACAATATGATCCAATCATTTTTAATATTTTTTTATACTATCGTAGCTGGGTTATCGCTTGGAGCAGCCGGGATGCTTTTGCTATTATATGGTATTTGGAACGCCGTTAACGACCCGCTAATGGGATATTACATGGATAAATGGAAATTCAAAAAATGGGGTCGACGCATCCCTTATATTGTAATTGGAATAGTTCCATTTACTATTGGTTTTATATTTTTATGGTGGGTTCCGTGGACAGACCAAACGGGAATTTTCTTACATGGTTTGATTATGTTGTTTTTATTTGATTTCGGTTTCACACTGGCAATGACCGCATGGTCGGCGTTGTACACAGAAATGTATGAAGACGAAAAGGAGCGCGCGTCAGTTGTTGCCATTAAAGACTTGATTGCTTTTCTTTCTGCGATGATTGGGATAATATTACCTCCTTTATTAGCATCTGCAATGGGATGGCCCATAGTAGGTATATTATTTGGTGCTTTAATACCGGTTACTATGTTATTGTCTCTTTTGGGTACAAAGGAAAGAAAGGAATATCAGATCGATGATCCGCTCCCTGTTTTTACGGCATTTAAAGAAACTTTATCGAATATGCCATTTCTAAACATTACATTGACCTACACATTAATAGATTTCTTTACAGGATTAACACTAACCATTCTCCCTTTATATGCCCGATTTATTCTTAATATGGATGAGGGATTAGTTGGATTTGCGGCAATAGGGATTGCCCTAGGGATTCTTACAAGCGTTTTATTCTGGAAGTGGGTTTATGCCAAAAAAGGTCCAAAGTATGGATTATTGCTCTCTATTGGAATTTTTACGATTGGAATTTGGCCTTTATTCCTTGTTGATAACTTTCCTCTCCTAGTTATTCTTACAATAATTCCAGGATTTGGAGCAGGGGGGATGCTAATGACTGAACCAGCTATGAGCGCCGCAATAGATTCAGACGAGTTAAAGACGGGTAAAAGGCGAGAAGCAACATTTATGGGGGTCTTAACTTTTGTAGCAAGATTAGCAATGGTTTTTTCAGGTTTAACATTGATAATCGTACAAGTTTTAACGGGATTTGATTCAGAAGCTATCACACAATCCCCACAAGCGGAGATTGGATTAAAAGCATTAGTATCGTTCGTTCCAGTTATAGGTGGTTTACTTGCTTTGTTTGTGTTTAAGTTTTTCCCACTTAACTACGATAAATTCATGGAGCAACAAAAAAAGTTGAGCGATCTACACGAAGAACGTTTGACTAAATTAAAGAATTTATAAAAAGTTAAATTTTTTTATTTTTTATTTTTAAGTTTCGATCTCTTTAGGTTCTTCTCTAGGTAATCTATCGTCAACTACCGGAATAGATTTGAATTTCTGATGTGGCTCTGTTTGATACCAGTAAGCTGTTGAAGACCAATCGTCTGATCTTTGATTCGCGTGACCGTGTTCTATCTTTACTTTAATATTTTTGTGAAAATATATTGGATCTTCAATGTGATACCTATAATAGGATATTTTTCCGCTCCAGTTTTTACCTCCTGGCAATGGAATTCCAAAATAAGGCGAACAATAGTATTGGTTTGGAGCCCATGAAGTACAAAAATAATCTTCGGTCCCAGTTCCGTAAAGTATAATTTCGCCGTCATCGATCTCTATGTAATCGTCTCCCTCACCAGGCCACCATAGATCATTTCTTGAAGCATTTTCAGGAGTCATAAGATTATGAATATTCATATTGCAACCCACATAATGACCCTCTCCAACCGCATCAAGAACAAGATAATCTTTATCATGTGTTTTATTCTTCTTAATAAAATGTTCCACTTTCGATCCAGTTCCATACGGCTTTCCTTCGCAAGGATTTTCTCGATTCCAAAAAGCATGAAACCTACCATAATCAGAATGCAGTTTTGAGTGTTCTTCATAATCAATATAAAAATATAATACAGTTATGGTATCCGATTCATTCTCTACTTCGATTTTGGCATGAGTGGTAAAAGGCATTGGGAAAAAGCAATTAAATCCTTTGCCATCATTTGGCCCATTGGAAAATGGAAGGCTCCAAAAGTTCACGGTTTTACCGTGTCCAATTCCAAAAAAGTCTCCTATAGGAACTTCAACTGAAGGGTTATTTTCGTTATCCCACCACATTCTCAAAACTAATTTTCGAAGATAATTAGGATCTGAGGATGCAATCGTCATCCAAATGTGTTTAATTATCCCAGCTCCAGATATATCGCATATTTGATATGTTTCACTTGGTTTTATTATAATATTATCCATATTACCTCCAGACTTATCGTAACTCGAAATTCGCTTTCTTTTTATATCCTTACGGATTATCGCTAAATTTGATAAAGAATTAAATCCAAACTCCATAATTATCCCCTTTTTCCAAATTAATAACTAAGATTATGTAAATATGAGTATTAAAAGCTTAAAATATTGCGAAAAATAACTTTAAATTTATTTCTTAATTTCTAAAGTAAATGGGGATTAAAACTGAGGATAATTTAAAGCGTTCAAAGAGCAATTTTGGAAAGCACGTAAAAATTTTGCTATTTGTTGTCTTAATGGGAGTATTTTTTAGAAATCTAGGAATAAGCGTAATTAATATTGGGTTACCTTCTTTTATTATAAGCCTATCTGGAACGCTTACTGCTTATGGAATCGTAATAGGGATTTTTTCTGTAACGCAAGCATTGTTTCAATTTCCATTCGCTGCTGCTTCAGATAAGTATGGTAGAAGATTAGTTGTACTTATCGGAATGATTATATATGTAATTGGAACTTTTTTATGTTTTATCGCTCAGGACATTGTTCAACTTATAATCTTTAGAGCAATTCAAGGTGCAGGAGCTTATACATCCATTTTACAAGCAATTATTGGTGACATTTATGAGAAAGAAGAGCACGGAAAAGGGATGGGGTTATATGCTTTATCGATGTCCTTAGGTATCTTTGGGGGCATCGTTATTGGGGGATATATTTCTTCATATTTCGGGTTTAGGAATATATTTTCTATTTCGGGGATTTTAACAATAATATCGGGTGTAGTTATGATTATTTTCTTAAAAGAAAAAGGAAATAAAAAGGCGAAATCCGATTTAGAAGGTCTCAAAAATGAGAATAAAATGTCGCTAAATTTAGAAAATGTAAAAACCTTATTGCAAGAAAGGCAGTTTATAATTACAATTTTTTTAAATAGCGTGAGATGGTTTATATTTGGAGGAATTATGGCTTATTTAATTTGGGTCTTACAAGTCCAATTTATTTTAGACGAAATTCAAACGAGCTATGCTTTAATTCTTATTGTAGCGACTTACATTATCTTTGTATTTTTCTCTGGTAGATTAACGGATCGTCATAGCCCAAGAAAAATGATGTTAATAGGACAAATAGTTGTTATCGCTTTTTCTCTTTCGTTCTTGACTAGTATTGTTTTTAATCTGATTGTATTTTTATTTATTTCGACATTAATTGGGATAGGGTTAGCGTTGTACGAACCAGCGGGAAATACATTATTATTAAACATTATAGAAAAAATTGACCCGAATTTAAAAGGTACGGGCATCGGATTTAACAACGCTATAGGATTTTTGTGTAGCGCGATTGGACCAATTGTTATTAGTTCTTTAGGGGAAATCTATATATTTTTACCCTTTTACTTAATTAATGGTTTATTAGTTATCACATTCTTTATAACGTTGAAATTAGTAAAGAAATGATGTATAATTTATTGAGATTATTTCAATTAATTTCTCCTTGAATTTGGACAAAGACTTTCCTGTTTCGCGGACCGTCATATTCTACTAAATGACAACCTTGCCATGTACCAAGCATTAATCTACCTTCATGAATTAATAATTCTAACGAGTGTCCCGTTAAAGAGCATTTAATATGCGCGTCTGAGTTACCTTCCATGTGCTTAAACGAATAACCTAAACTTCCGCCTTTTGGTATTAATTTACTCAAATAATTAGAAATATCTTTCATAACAGATGGATCTGCGTTCTCATTAATAGTTATTCCCGCAGTAGTATGAGGTACAAATACGCGACAGACACCTTCATTTATACCCGAATTTTTAACAATCTTTCTAATTTCATTTGTAATGTCTAGTAAAACTTCTCTTTCGGGGGTTTTTACTCTAAATTCTTCAAACACAATCATTTAATCACCATATTACATATTATTTTATATCTTCTTAAAATTACCGTGTTTACCTTTACCTTTAGTAAAAGCTTGGCTTCCCTCCATGTATTCTCCGCTTTCTAAGGTTTTCAAACCGTATTCAAATTCATTTACCATCGCATCATTAATATCTAATCCAAATTGTTCATAAGCTGAGAAGCGATCGTTTCTCATGCAAGTTTTTGGAAAAGCCGCAATTTCTCTTGCTAATTTTTCTGCTTCTATTCTCGATCGACCTATATCAACTACTCGATTAGCAAGTCCCCATGCGAGTGCTTCTTCAGCATTCACAGAGCGTCCAGTAAGAATCATATCCATAGCACGACTTAATCCTATAAGCCTTGGTAATCTCACAGTACCGCCATCTATAAGTGGCACTCCAAATCTACGACAAAACACTCCAAAAATTGCATCTTTCTCAACAACACGCATATCACACCATAAAGCAAGTTCTAGTCCTCCTGCAACAGCATAACCTGCTATAGCTGCAATAACTGGCTTTGATAAAAACATCCTCGTGGGACCCATCGGACCATCTCCCTCTTTCTCAATTCGATTTCCCTTTCCTTCAACAATAGCTTTCAGATTTGCGCCCGAACAAAACGTTCCATTAGAGCCCCATAATACAGCAACTAAAGCTTTTTTATCGTTTTCGAATTCTCTAAATGCAACACTTAATTCTTGAGCTGTAGGACCATCTACTGCGTTCTTAACTTCGGGATTTTTAATAACAATGGTAAATACCGGATAATTTTTTTCAATTAATATTACCATGTAAGTTATTAGAATTAGAAAATAGATAAATTTATTTTCGGATTATTTCTTTTCTTTTTATCTTATCTTATACAAGATTTAAAATTAAATCATCCTAGAAATTATGAACGCACGGGAAAGAATGTTAAGAGCATTAAACCATGAAGAAGTCGATCGGATCCCTCTTTTCTGTCAAGAAATAATGCCTGGCTTTAGAAAAGAGCTATTAAAATATTGGGGCGATGATTTCAAAAGGGTTAGAAAATCTTTTTTTTTTATCCTTTTTTTTTTAACTCTTTTATAGCTAATAATCTCAGTTCTCAAAAATTTTAGCTTTTTTCAGACTCATTTTCTGCATCGTCAAGTTCCTCTTTTAATTCTTTATATAATGAGATAAAGCCTGCTGCGGTATTTTCTGGAGTGCGAAATATTTCAGATTTGATGAAATTTAGCTCTTTTTCATCTTTGATAATTGTTTTAAGGTCTGTATCTAACGTTAAAGGGAGTTTTAATAATCTTTCAGTTAAAAGTAAAGGTTTTCTCTTATGAGAAATTATTCTGGAAGGGAAATTGGAGAAATACTTCTCAATTAATTCATCGGCGCTTTCATATTCTCTCATATCTTTATTTCCTTCCTTAAGACTTTTTTCAAATATATTTTCAAAATCACGTGTAAAATTGGTTAAAGAAGACTTGAGTAGCTTGGATGATTTCGAGGTTATTAATCCAACTGTAATATTCTCAGATTCATGCAAAATTAGAATCCCATCTTTTAACTGGATATCGAGTAAGCCTCCTATATTCATAATTTCTTCACTCATAAGTTGTATAGCATTTATAAACCCCGTGAAGATATTTTCACTTATTTCTGATTTCGACCAATCGTGATCAAATAAAGGATATCCCTCGCGATCTTTCACAACGATCCTATAAACTGTAAAGGGCAAAATATAAAGCAATTTGGGTTCAATCATTACTGATAAAGTTATGATTAGGAGACCAATAAATAGAGCAAAATTAGACACTAGAATATAAAATGGGTCAATTAAATATAATACATAAAAAATCATCGATACAACCGTGGCTACGAAGATTCCAAGGAAGAACAAATAGGCTTCTTTTTTAATCAAAAATGGAGCATTCTTAAGAGTTTTTATACCCCAATAAAATATATACACTCCACCTATAGCAGATAGTATCATACCAATATTACCAAATAGACCAATCCAAGGTAGCCGAATATATCCTCCTTGTTCCTGGAGAATAACGGCATTTGGCTGAAAACCAAGATATATGAATAAAATACTCAATCCGATTACTATTACAAATCCAGGTGAGTAAAAATTTTCTTTTATAATATACGTTACCCCGATTACTAATGACAATGTAAATGGTATTAGGATAAAACCAGAAATTATACTCAGAAGCTTGCTTATATAGAGGATAGATAATCCATCTATAAAAATAAAGATGCTAAAAACGAGTATTGCTAACCTAATATAATTTAAAGAGGTAATCTTTTTAGTTTTTGGTTTTATGTAAGTTATTATAGTTAAGACAAATCCACTAATAGCTACGATAAAAGCTACAATAACTTCAGGTGTCCAATTCAATGTCATTTAATTTTTAACCTCGTTACTCGCTACTGAAATTCAACTTTTTAATTTGGGGTTTATTTTGGGATAATGTCTTTATTATTGAAATTATATCGTCTTTCTTACGGGTATTAAGAACGAGAGAATTTTTATCTCCACTTAATTTAATAACATTAAATTCGATAAGGTTATTAATTCGATAGTAAATTGTCTCTCTTTTTTCATTTACCAATTTATGGACATCACTTCTTTTGAGTTTTTCATTTCTAATTAGCAATTGAATAATTTTTAAGTATATCTCATCAAGTAAAATAAAATAAATTAAACCGATTTCGTCATCAATCTCATAAGGAAGAAAAACAGTGTAGTTTTTAATTTTAATCTTTTTAATGTAATTAAATTTGATAAGCATTTCCAAATGCCATATTAACTGACCAGAACTTCCCAAGTTGCCAATACTATCTGTTATGATTTGTTTTTTAATAGTTGAAAAATGAGCTCCTAAATTGGAGGTCAAAAATCTATAAAGTTTAAACCTATACTTATTATTAAGAACTTCATCTCTTGTGTATTTTGAGCCCTCAACTAACACTTTTTTATTAATAAGTAACTGTATGATGCTCAAGAGCCCTTTTCGGGGAAGTTTTAATCGTCTTTTAGCCAGATTATACAGTAATTCTGTATCTAACACATTGTTATTGTTTATTACATCTTTTGCGATGTCTATTACACTTTGTACGCTTGGATGTTTCAGTGTTAACGAAAGTGCAATATTTAAATTAGACATTTTTAGCTAAATTTTATCAGATAGTAGATAGATAGTAGATAAATATTTGCGGTATTCAAATATAAAAATATAGTTTTTGTAAAAATTCAATCCTAATACATTTAAATATTCTAGATAAATAATCTCTCATGTCAAGTATAGTTGATTTACCTTGATGTTATTAACGGAGATAATTAAAAATAGAGGGCTATTTTTTATTTTTAAACATTTAAATTGTTTTTTGAGTTAATAGATTTAAAATATCTAAGATCCCTAATTCTTACTCAAGTTTCTTATAGGATAAGTTCCAGATTTCTTAACAGTCTCAACCATAGCTTTTACGTTTTCATATTTGCACGTACTTAAAATATCAGAACCAGCACCCAAAATATATCCACCACTCTCCGCAGCATCTTGTAGAGCTTGCTTTGTAGCTTCTGTTGTAGTCTCTATTGAACCGTATGTTATATTGTTGTTCAGAAATTTTCTTTCTAGTTCTTTCTAAACCAAAACTAACTTCATAGACTGTTATCGAAGTTATGTGAATTAAGTTTTCTTGTTCAAATAAAACTTTTTTAAGTTGCTTGTTACCATTTAAATAATCAATACAGGCTGTTATTTACTTTAAAAAATAAGAATTTTAGGCTTGCTCTCTTAAATTAACTCGCAAGAAATTCAAGAGCTTTTGATCTTTCTCCATTTTTATTAATATTATATTCGTATAATGATGAAACAGACATACTGGAGGATTAGCATTAATTTTGAATAAAAAAGAATAAAAAAAGTAATTTTAATAGATCTGATCCCAAAGTTCCTTATATTTTATATAAATGAGATTATTTTGCTCAAATAAAGTTTCTAAATCTACTAAAGCTTCTGATTTAATCCTTTCTATGTTTCGCTCAAAATCTTTTTTAAATTTAAATATCTCAGCCTTAACAACTTTAGTTGGATTGATTGGTTTATAATTGCCGTTTGAAGTAATTATCCATTCACGTTGTATAAGAGAATTAAGAGCGTTATTAAGCTTTTTTTCCTCTAATTTCATAACATTATTTAACATCGTTAAATCAGCGTTTCCTAAAGATACAAGAGTTGCATATGTTTTTATCTCAATATCAGAGATTTTTAAAAACCGCATAGCTGAAAATACTTTTTCATTTAATTTTTTTATTTTTGATTTCTTTTTTAAGGCTTCTTTTTTTATTTTTGAAAGATTAACTGTATTAGAAAGAATAATTTTTCTTGCGGAAACTCCTTCATCAAATAATTTCTTACCAACATCACTACGTATAATTACACTATTCCAACCTTCTTCAGGTTTACCTACACTTCCTACAGAGATATCTGCAAATTCGGCAGAATAATCTTTACAATACTGACAACTAGCCCAATTATAATTTTTAGTTTCTTTTATTGGAACCTTTTTAATTGAACCATCTTTCGTGTAAACTACGAAATTACCACGAGACATATCAAATTTTTCTACATCACTTAACACTATTCCAAGTTTTTCTTGAACAAGCTTTTCCATTAAATCATAAGAATAATTAGAGGTGCAATAAAGCCCAATGATCAATGTAAACTTACCATATTTATTAGAAAGAGGCGGCCATAGTTGAAATTTCCGTGCTGCCCTAATTTGGCATGGCATACCAACAAAAGCTAATTTTTCGAGTTTATACTTATTAACCGCATCATCATATGCCAGTAGAGTTGGTGCCATTGTGTAAATTGAACCAGCTACATTTAAGATTTCTTCAGGTGTTCTTACTACTATAGGTTTTGGACGCCAATTTTCATCCCTAGCTGCTAAAAGTACCCCATCGATTAAACCTGTGTTTAGAGCTTGAATAAGTAACGTTGAAACTATTCCACCATTTTGAGCTACATTTAGAATTTCCTCATTAGCGCTTCTTGCTGCGGTTATTTGTTGATAGTGTCCTATTAGCTGATCTTTAGAAACTTGTTCTTTAAAAAGTTCTTTCTCGAACATCTCTTCTGGAAAATATGTTCTCGCGCAATATTTAAAACATAATGAACATTCTGGACAACTTTCAAGAAGTACTGGTTTTTCATCCTTTACGCCAATACGAGGACAAAGTGAGACGCAGGCCCCACAAAAGACACACGCATCTTTATTTATAACATGGTCGTATAAATCGTTAAAACCAATACCCGCTTCAGTAGTTTGCAAATAATCAATAAATTCTTCTTTATTATCCATTTTCTCCCTTACAAAATATTTTCTTTAATTATGATTTTTAAAAGTTTTTATTTAAACAATAATAATATAAATGATTTCTGAAAAATTTTAACATTTTTTAGCTATTATATTTATCAATTTCAATTATGATTTTTTTAATATATAACAATGTAATTAATGGATATTAACATATAAATAAAGTATAAAAAACTTTTTTTGCAGAATAATCTTTGTGACCTTTCAGAAAGCTTTTATTCGGCGATTCTACAAGGTGACTAAAATTATTTTACAACCTTATATTTTTTTTCCATAAATTTAAAAAAATTTTAATATGTTATTTTATTTTTCATTAGGAAGGGAGTTTAAAACACTTGAAATGCTAAAATTTCTCTTAATATTCCACAATATTATCTTTATTTATTAAATTGGATATTAAAAAAATAGGTATAAAAAAATTATTTAATAAATTATTGGTTTAAATACTCGTTCATTTCTACGAAGGAACTCGTTCGTATGAGAGCAGATTTGAGAAATTGAAATCCAATGTCGTATGTAGAGCCATCGCCGGCAATATGTATAACATACGGCACCTCTCCATTGAACAAACCTTTCGATTTAAGAATTTTATAGGTTGTGTTTATTCCTTCGGCTATAGTAGCTCCGCTTTCAAATAAGTGGTGAACCCAAGGAACTTTCCAAGAAGTCACAAAATCTTTCGCTGTCGATACTTCGCTACAACTCGTGTTATTCACATAAATAATGTTGTTACCCGCGACTGCTGTAGCTGCTGTAGCCATCTGATTCAAGATCATTCCAGCGCCACAACCAGGGCATAATCCGTGTCCCGGATGGAGATGTTGTTGAGGTTCTA
>JAHQWH010000112.1 GCA_029856105.1 Promethearchaeia archaeon
TAGAAGTGATCATTGTTTTAATTTTATTGGAATTAAATAAATCCCAGACAAAATTAGCGTAAATCTAAAAATTTAATTTTTAAATCCACATTTAGGACAAACAGAAGTAGATTTTAGAGTAAATCCGCAAATTTGACACAATTTAATTGTGCTCTTTCTAGGAGGTTTCAACGAGGTAATCGAGATTTTTTCTTTCACTAGTGTGGTTCCATCAGAATCACTTACGATTGTTTCTGTCGCTGGCGGAACAAGATCGTTATTTAAACCATTGGTTTTTATAGATATTTCTCTACCAAAATACCCTCCAACTTTAACCTTTTTAGGCGAAATCAAATTGGGTGGAGGTTTAACTAATCCGGGTGGAGGTCTAAGCTTTTCTGGACCAAGTATCTCTTTTCCAATTACTAATTCTTCTTTATCCTCCTCAAATGATTGTGCTTCATCTTCAAAGAGTTCTTCTTCAATATGTTCTTCTTCAACGATCCCATCCGCAATCCCTAATCCCGTTAATTCAGCCTCAAATTCTTCTTCGTGTTCTTCCCTATATATCATTTCTACGTATTCTTCGTCTAATTTTAATAAAGTATCGCATTGAACGCATCTGAACAAATGATTGAATCCTATAGGGTTAGCAATCGCATAATTCGCTGCGCAACAAGCGTGATATTTTGCGTTACAATTAAAACATTTATGAACTTCATCTGAATGAGCGTCACAGATGGGACAAAGCTCTCTTTCGCAAATATCACACTTTTCCTCCTCTTCAGAATCTAAAGATATTAAATCTACAGCGAGTTTTTCGTAGAATATCTTATCTTCTTCGAAAATTTGATCGTCTTTTTCAGGTTGTACCACAATAAATTCAGATTTACTCTGAATTAAAGACCTTAGAATATTTAGGAACAGTTTTGCCTCTGTACAATAAAACACGCCTCCGTGTGTTTCACTTGAGACTACTTTTAGCTTTACATCGTCAGCATAGAATTTCTGATCCCCTAAGCGAATTATATCGATAAAAGCGTCAAATTTCTTAGCTTTGATTAAAAGATCGTAAAGAGCGTTATGATAATCTTCAGATAATAAACTGGGTGTGTCTGAAATTATTATTACCCGATAATTTTTTCTGGCTTCTCTACTCTTTCTAAAGATGTAAGCCAGGATCTCAAATAAACCATTCTCGAAAAGGCTTTTCTCAGTTTCTCTAGTTTCCCATTTTTCATCTATAACATCAGAGATAGCCTCAAAATCTTTCGCATCATAGATAGTTATCGGGTTATCGTCTTCTTGAAAAAGCAAAACACCATAGGAACTTAACGTGTTAAATTTTTCCTTGTCTTTAATAAAACTACCAATACTCTTACTAAGGTTTTTTTTCTTTATAAAATCTGTCGTAAGATCAATATAAAAGATAAATTCCTCTGAGTTCACTGATGTTTTGCGAAACATATTGATATTAAAATATGGTCTAAATTTTATCCTAAAATAATGTAGAGATATATAAAATAATAATAGAATTTTTATTTATTTATATTGATATTTCTCAATTAATCAATTTTTATTTCTTTAAAAAATTCTGAGAGATTAAGATTTAAAAATTCAATCAATTAATTTAAAACCACAATTTGGACATGAATGTCGATTCTTATCCTTACCGTTAATGTGTATTCCGCATCCGGGGCAAACAAAAAAACTGGGCATTCCTTTATCAGTACTATTTCTATCTTGTTTTTCTAACGGATTCCAATATTGCGGTACTTCAACTTGTTTAAGTTTGGGTTCTGTAATAATTTTTGAGTTTTT
Organism: Promethearchaeia archaeon; assembly: GCA_029856105.1. Lineage (GTDB taxonomy): Archaea > Asgardarchaeota > Lokiarchaeia > Sigyniarchaeales > SOKP01 > SOKP01. The sequence goes on from JAHQWH010000112.1 coordinate 1,801, forward strand.
TATAACTTTTTGACTATCATTCATTGAGTTATTAGGTTTAGATGATTTTTGGTAGACGAGTTTCTCTCCCTCTTTTTGAACTTTATAGTAACTTCCAAAAAAACCACCTATCCTGATTGATTTTTGTTCTGCCTCTGACGCTTCTATCTTTGTAATGTCTGGCATCTCTCTTTTTTCTTCCAACGCTTCTTTATTTTCTAAGTAATCAGAAGCCGTGATACTTTCTTCTTCTAATTGGTCTGGTTGTATTTCTTCTGTTTCTATATATTCTTCAGCAGATTCCATCTTCTCGTCGTAAGGAGAAACGATATCGTTCTGATTTATTTTTAATAGGATATCGCATTTAGGGCATCGAAATATATGCGGTATTCCTATATTATTTTGAATTGTATAATTCGTAACGCAACATTTATGAAACTTAGTACCACATTCTTCGCAAATTAACAGTCTATCATTTACATCGGCGCAACAAGGACAGATTTCTTCTTGACAGAAGTGGCATTTTAACCCTACATCGCTGAGAGGTGCGGGTTTTAAACTTTTTGCTAGATGAGAATAGAAGTCGTAATCATCTTTCTTAATTTTTATTCTATCGCGTTGATTTTCAATGGTGCTCACTATTTGCTTACTTTTAACTAATTTTTTTATAGTAGGCATAAAATCGCCGCGTTTGTGAATGTAAAAGATCCCGCCTTTGGTATCGCTTGCTAAAATGTTTAGCTTAACATCGTCTTTAAAAAATCGCTCTTCTTTTTCGGATAATCTTATGATATCTATAAATGTAGGAAAAACTTTTATTTTTGAAACTAAATTAAACAAAGCTTCGGTATAGTCATCAGATAGATCGCTAGGAGTATCTGTGATAATGATTATTCTATTATTTTTTGATTTTTTTTTTATAGTCTCAGCTATATATGAAAATATATAAAATAACCCATTTTCGAAAAAGGATTGCTTCTTAGGACGAGTTTTCCAATTTTCTTGGATAGCATTTTCTATAATATCTGAATCTTTTTTACCCGTAATGAAGATAGGGTTGCCTTTTTCTTGGAAGATCAATAATCCGTAATGTCCTTTAACATTAATTTTATTTTTTTCAGAGATATAATATTTAACTGCTTTAATTACTTCTTTCACTTTTATGAAGTCCTTAGTTAGATCCAAATAGAAAAAAACGTCTTCATAGCTCATAATAGCTCATAAAAATCTTAATAAGTTAATTAAATTAATGAAAAATATTCTTTAAATAATTTTTCATCTAACAAAATTTAAAAAATAAATACTAATATTACTTATTATTAAAAGTAAAATAGTAGTATAGATTATACTATAAGTAATAAGATGGTGAACCAGTATGGAAGAATTTTTAAAAAAATTACAAATTTCAGATAATGCGATGAAACTTTATTTACAAAGCGTTGGTAGAAAACCCTTGTCATCGTTCGAACTATATTCTATTTTACCTAATATCTCTCAAGAAGAATATGCAAAATATTTAAATGAACTTATAGATGCTGGTTTGTTAATACCTATCAATCCTCAAAACCCAGATTTATTACTTCAATACCTAACCATTCCTCCAATTAACCCCATTATAAATTATTACGATAATATAAATGCTAACTTGAACGGCATTAAAAACCAAATACACCAATTGCTTTTAAATTCTTTAGAGAGAATATTCCAAGAAAATACGATTATTGAATTAGAAACCACATTTAACGCAACCCAAGAATTAAGAAAAGACATAGAAGAGGACGTAATTATCCAAAAACAGGATATAGACGATGTTGTTCAGGGAATGGAGAACTTGAGAATAATAAAAAATGTTCTGGATGAGCTACATAAAACAATTAAAGGTATAACCCAAAATCAATTTTCTTATTTAATTAATCTAATTACCACAATTAAAAAGGATTTAAACAAAAAAATCGAAACTTTAGAATTGAAAAAATCTGAGAAAGCGGTTAAGAGCGTAATTGAAGCCGTGTTTCAAGAAAATTTTGACAAAATACTTAAAGATTTTACTGTTAACTTACATAAACTAATTGAAGACGAATTTGATAATACAATTGAATCGCTTAATAATATTATTGACTCAACTTTTCGATTTCGGGACGATTTTCAGATGCTATTGTTAAACATGTTAAATAGTTATGAATCTAAAATTAATAAAACAATAGAATTGATAAAAAAAAAGCGAAATAATTTATCTAGCGATCTTAAAAGCTTCGAAACCGTTATTATTGACAGTTTTAGCGCGATAACTAGTAGTTCAGTCGATTCTGTTGCAGCTTTAAACAATCCTATTAGCAAAGCAATGGTAAGTTATTATAAATTTGATACCTCTTCTGAAAAGGCGAAGCTAGATAATTTTTGGCACATTAACAGCGTTTCTAGAGTTAACGAAGAAATATTAAGTAAAATTACTCATGCTAAAGAGAATTTGTTATTAGTTGTTCCTAATCTTGAAGATCATTTATCGATAGAAGAATTTAAAGATATCCCGAGAACTCTTAAAATTAAAATTGCTTCTTCGGAGGCACATACTAATAGCAATGTTAAAAAATTTCAAGAAATTAAAAACTTGGAATATAGAACTCTCAAAAATGAGAGCGTTATCGTTATTAAAAGCGACAATAATTACATACTTATAGGAATTATCCAGAAAGATTCACAGGATTCGTTAAAAGATTTTGTCGGATTTGCTACGGATTACGCACCTTTAATTAAACTTATTCTTTCGGTCATCGATACAGTGTGGGATAAAGCAAGTTCGAGTCTACACGAAAAACCAAGATCTCTGGGGATAATGGCAACACCAAGAGAAACTATTACTTCCAAAACATTAGGAACTACTAAACCGATTACTCCTAGTAGTTTTAAAGCGTCCCAAAAAAAAACAAGTATCGCTCAGACACAAGATAT
>JAHQWH010000113.1 GCA_029856105.1 Promethearchaeia archaeon
AATTTATAAATATTAAATTCCTGGGATTTAAATCTGCCCCTTTATGGAAGAGCTTTTTGTATTCGCTTACTTTAATTGGAATTAGTTTTTTATAATCTTCTTCTGTGATCAATTTGTTAGTATAAGTTTTGTCTCCTTTCGTTTCGATTAGATACGGAACTAAGATTTCAATTTTTTCTAGTTTTAAATCTATGGTATCAAAATAAGTTAGTTTTTTTCTTTTCTCTTTTATTGAAAATAAATATGCAGGGACTTCTATATTATCCTTTTGCAAACTCTCAGCAGATTTTTGAGCAAAGATACAAATAAAATCCACGTTGAATACTTTAGTAATTTCGCGAGTAAACTTCCAGATTTTAACGTTTTTGAATCCCTTAAAATTGCGGAAACGAGCCGCATGGGAGCCATTTATTACTCCTTCGGTGATAACAAAGAATATTTTCGCGTTGTTTTTCATGTTTGATGTCTTAGCTTTATAGAAAAACAACGAGGCAATCTCAATATTTAAGATGTTTTTAGGTAGTGGTTTTATCTCTAGTTTTTCCGATAGATCTTTTATCTTTTTCTGGTAATCTGGAGAATCTACATCTCTTAAAGTGAACCAAGGAGGATTTCCAATTATCAAATCAAACTCCTCTTTTACGCTTACTTCTTCATCAGATAAATAATCGGTTACATACAGGTTCAAATCGACTTTGGATATTTTTTCCTTGAATAAGAACAAAAAATTGATTTTAGTTATAAAAATAGAAATCGGATTGATATCATATCCATGAATATTATTAATGGCCATAATCTTTTCTTTCTCTGTGTTATGAGAGTTCAAAATTGTTTTTACAATTTCAACTAAAAAATTTCCGGAGCCACAGCAAGGATCAAGGACTTTCGAACCAAATTTATACGATTCTTTAACCATTTTTTTAACTAAGAACGGTGGAGTGTAAAATTCTCCAGATTTATGCCTTATGTAAGTGGATAAAAAGTTTTGGATTACGCCATCAAACAAATATTCAGGATTATCGTCTAATGAGAATATCTCATCAGTGATTAAATTGATTAGTCTATTGAAAGCGAGTGGTTCTAATTCTTCTAAAGCATCAAAAAGTGGGGAGAAATAAGTAATTTCGTTTCCAATCTCAAAATTAAACTTTTCTTTAACGTCATTCTTCAAATTTTTAAAGAAATTATTTGAAAATTGTTTGGATTGAAAGGTTATCTCTTGATTTAAGACGTATTTTACTATAAATAAATGTCCTATAAAATAAATAAGCGAAAAGACTACATACAGATTGACATCAGTGTGCTTTTTTCCGTAAATTTTAACGAAATAATCAAACCACTCCTTATAATTATCAGACTGTTTAATCTCTTTTTTCAGTAAAAATTCTTCAATATACTTCATTTCTTTTTTAAACTTAAGCAAATCAACAGTCATAATTCTACCTTAATTATTAAACAGAGATTCGTTCTTTCATAGAATAATCAATGAATTAATATTTAAATATAAATTTAACACACTAATATTATTAAATTATCTGTTGAGCATGTCAAAATAGAATTGGCTCCATCGTGACTTCTATAGGTATAAAACTGTCAAAACTACTAGAAAACGGAATTGAGTTTTCTTGCCAAAAGTGTGGCGACTGTTGTCGAGGGTTCAAAGAAGGAGAAGTTTATTTATATAAAGACGATATTGCTCGTTTAACAAAGCTGTTGAATCTAACGAGCAAAGCGAGTTTAAGAAAGTTTGCTAAAGAATACCTTAAAGTAGTTAACGATTCGTTCTTTTGGAAAGAACCCGGCGCGGCAAGAGCAAAAATGTATAGATACAAAACTCTAGGATTTAAATTTGCTGGCGACGACGAGCATTGCCATTTCTTGAAGGATAACAAGTGTAGTATTCACGAAGCGAGACCTTTTCAATGTAGATGTTTCCCTTTTTGGCAGATGTTGGTTTCAAGCAAGAAAAACTTTGTTGATTACTCAAAGAAATGTCCTGGTTTAAAAGTTCTAAAGGGAAAACATTACACTCGAGAGGAGATTTTAGATTGGGCAACAAAAGAGTACGAGATGGAAAAAGATTTTTTTTTTGAAATGAAAAAAAACGATTTTAATATTTTAAAAGTCTATTCTTTTTTACCAAAAGAAATGGTTTCATAATCGATTTTAACATTACTTTCTCTATTGTTGTTAAATATAAATCCCTTTTTTCATCTATAGATAACTAATTTTTAAGTATTCTTTAATTTTAACAATTGTTAAAATTAGTTTTTATCAATTATTAGGAACAATTAATATTGACATTAGATAATATTAATCATAGATTCGCGAAAATTTAAAGTTATAGAGTGGTTTCAAATTGAAAGTTGGATTGTTTATATGTGATTGTGGTAAAAATATTAGCGGTGTAATCGATAACGGTAAATTAATAGAACATTTTGGCGATTATCCAGACATTCATGTGATTGGAGATCAATATTTATGCGCAGAATTGGGTTTAAATAAAATAATTGAGGAAATTAAAGAAAATAAGATCGATCGTGTAGTTATTGCTGCGTGTTCCTTTAAATTACATGGATTGTTGTTCAGAAAAACCATAGAAAAGGCGGGGATTAACAGATTTCTTATATCGTTCGCAAACATTAGAGAGCAAAACTCTTGGGTTCACAGTGATGAGCCTGAGAAAGCCACTCAAAAAGCAATTGATCAAATCCATATGGCAATTGAACAAGTTAAGCTTCTCATGCCTTTGGAGGTTCAATATGCTAAGGTTAATCCAGCAACTTTGGTAATTGGGGGCGGAATTGCCGGTATTAAAGCGGCTCTTGTTATTGCGGATGCGGGGTATAAAGTATATTTAGTTGAAAGAGACCTAACAATAGGAGGCCACATGGCTCTTTTTGACAAAACTTTTCCAACTTTAGACTGTTCGATCTGTATATTAGGTCCCCTTATGGTAGAAGTAAAAGACCACCCCAATATTGAGTTGCTTACATACTCTGAAATTGAAAAAGTAGATGGTTATGTTGGAAACTTTGATGTAAGAGTAAAAAAACACCCGCGATTTATTAACGAGGAGACATGCGTAGGTTGCTTTGATCTTTGTCGTGATGTTTGTCCAATTGATGTAGAGGATACATTTTTTCCCAGAAAAGCAATTGATGTGGTTTATCCTCAAGCTATACCGCTCTATCCAAACATTATAGAAGAGTTTTGCATCGGTTGTAAGGCGTGCGAGCAAGCGTGTGATCGCGACGCAATCGATTTTGATCAAAAAGCAGAAACAATCGAATTTCAAGTTGGTACAATTATAGTTGCAACGGGGTTTAAAACTTTTGATCCTAGTTTGTTAGGCGAATTGAATTATCAAAGATATGTCGATGTAATCACCACTATGCAATTGGAACGCTTGCTTAACAACGATGGACCTACTCGTGGAAGATTTGCGAGACCTTCCGATGGAAAAGTACCTAAGAAAGTGTCGTTTGTATTATGCGTAGGTTCAAGAAATAAAGTTATTCACCACGATTATTGTAGCCAAGTTTGTTGTAACGTGTCAATCAAACAAGCGGTTCTATTAAAAAAGGAATATCCTGAGATTAAAATTAGTATATATTATACTGACATTCGAGCTATGGGTAAGAATTGCGAGGAATTCTATAATAGAGCCATAGAAACTTTTGGGATTAGGTTTATAAAAAGCAATATTTCAGCAATTTTAAAAGACGATTTATCAGAAAGCGGAGAATTATTAATTCGGGGCGAAGATGTTATTGAGGACGCAATTTTCGAAAATAGGACCGATGTCGTGGTATTAGCCGTAGGGATCGAACCTGCAGAGGGCACAAAAGAATTAAGTCAATTGTTAAACATATCACAAGACCCCTACGGTTTTTTACTAGAAAAGCATCTGAAAATAAAACCTTCTGAGACCTCTGTAAACGGAATATATCTGGCAGGCGTAATACAAGGACCTAAGGATATTCCTAACAGTATAGCTCAAGCAGAAAGCGCTGCTGCGAAAGCTATCGCTTTAACTTCAAAAGGAGAAGTCGAATTAGACCCTCATATCGTTTATTATAATCCAGACGAATGCGATTTATGCCGATTATGCGAAAATATTTGTAACTATAACGCTTTAAAAATCGAGAATAATAAATTAATCATCACTCAAGCTAACTGCACGGGATGCGGAGCGTGTGCTGCAATGTGCCATTCTGACGCGTTATATATTCCGGGTTTTACTAAAGCGCAATTAAATGCTCAAGTCAAAACGGTATTAAAGAAAAAAAGCGAATCCCCCTTAATAATCGCGTTTCTCTGTAATTGGTGTTCTTATATGGGCGCAGACCTTGCTGGTACAAGCAAATTAAATTATCCGAGCAATGTAAGATCCGTGCACGTAATGTGTACAGCAATGTTGAATCCTTCGCAAGTGTTTGAGGCTTTCTTTAATGGTGCGGATGGTGTACTAATCGCAGGGTGCCACCCACAGGATTGTCATTACGATACTGGATTTATGAAGGCAACAATTAGATACGAAAGCATAAGAGAAATACTTGGGGAAGCTGGGATAAACGAAGATCGCGTCAAAATAGTAAGCATATCTGCTGGCGAAGGCGAAAAATTCGCTCAAGTTATTTCCGAATTCAAATCTGAGCTTGAAAAACTGGGTCCAATAAAACCTGGAGAATATGTAAAACCTATAATCGCGGAAGAAAAAG
>JAHQWH010000114.1 GCA_029856105.1 Promethearchaeia archaeon
CTACTTAAGGCTAAAAATCTTGATATTAATCAAATTCGAGAAGAAATTAAAGAATCGCCAAAAATCAAAACAACAACAAAAAAACCTAAAGCAACGACAAAACCTAAAGCTACAACAAAACCTAAAAAACCAGATATTAAAAAAAAACCCGAACCTGATCGAAAAGATCAAACTCTAAGTGACGAGGATTTAAGGGCATTATACGAAAAAGACACTGGAAAAAACGCAGAGTGGCGAGGAAAGCTCACAAAAGGATATTTAGAATGGAAAAAAGAAAAATTAGGATAGATTTTTAAAAAATTTTAAGGTTATATAAGATGGTAAAAGTTACTAAAAAATTACTAGAAGATGCATTAGATGAATTAAAAAAAGATGGTATTCCTGAAGATCTGATTGATAAAATAAGAGATCACGTTAAAGATGAACAATTAGAAGAAGAACAATTGGAATACCTTTTAAATAAGATTTATATCAATTATCATAATGCATTGGTCGAAACTAATGAACCTGTCGGAACAGTTGCGGCTCAAAGTATTGGAGAACCGGGGACTCAAATGACTTTAAGAACCTTCCATTATGCGGGAGTTGAAGAATTCTCAGTTACTCAAGGGCTCCCTAGACTTATAGAGATTGTAGATGCTCGACGATTTCCTAGTACACCTCAACAAACTATATATTTAGAACCTCCGTATAATCAAAGCGAAGAAAAGGCGCTTGAAATTCATAATCTAATTGAACAAATTCGTTTTGAGCAAATTACACATGATATAGACTTGGATTTTGTCAATTGGACAATCATTATCAACTTAATTCCAGAAATCTGTGAAAAAAAGAGTATAGATATCGATACAATTCCTGAAATTTTAAAAAGATACAAAAAAAAGGGAACCATTAAACGAGAAGGTAATTCTATTATAATTGATCCTGGTATCGAGGATCTTCAAAGTCTTCAAAAATTAAGAGAAAAAATCCTTAAAAAAGTTGTAAAAGGCGTGCGAGGTATTAATCGAGGTTTATTAACGCCAACAGATGATCATAAGGAGTGGGTTATTAAAACTGAAGGTACAAATATGCATGGGGTAGTTCAAATTGAAGGTGTCGATGTCACGCGAACGGTTTCAAATCATATCCACGAAATCGAAAAACTTTATGGTATAGAAGCTGCTCGAAATATGATAATTAAAGAAGCACAAAAAGTTTTAGACCAGCAAGGGTTAGATGTCGATGTAAGGCACTTGCTAATTTTATCTGATTTAATGTGCGTAGAAGGCTCAATCCAATCAATCGGTAGACATGGGATTTCAGGCTCAAAAACCAGCGTGTTTGCGAGAGCTGCTTTTGAAGTTACTGTAAATCAATTGTTAGATGCTGGGCTCTATGGTGAGGAAGAAAGGCTATTAGGGATTCCCGAAAATGTCATAATTGGGCAGGTTGTTCCAATGGGGACAGGGCGCGTAAAAGTTTCGTTAGATCTAGATGCGAATTTAGAAATCCTTAAGAGTAAGAAATAGGGGAACAAGCGAAAAAATTTTATATTATTATGAATTAATTTTATTACTTTATTATTGATAACTAAAACGAATACTATTTGTAAAGACGATGGCAAGGAAAAGCAAAAAGATGATCGAATCACTTGATTTATCTCGAAAGAAAGAAAAGGTATTTGATGTTGATAACAATATTAAAGTTGCATATAAAACAGGTAAATTGATATTTGGTAAATCCCAAGTTCTTAATCAACTAAGACAAAAACCCTTTAAGATGCTTATCATCGCTAACAACTGTCCGGCCGAATTAGACGCTCAATTAAGTCATTATAACTCTCTTATGAACGACATTCTCTTCATTCACAGATATCATGGTTCTTCGTGGGAGTTAGGTATAGCAATGGGCAAACCTTATATGATCTCTATTATTGGAATCAACGATTTTGGAGATTCAGACTTATTATCTTTAAAAACCAAAAGTAATCAATAAATACGTGGAATATTAAAATATGTTACACAAAAGAATCAAATTAGATCGTCAATCAATGGAATTAATGTCTCTGTTTAATAATATCTCTGGTGCTATTATTAAAGATTGTTTAATATTTGAATCTCCAGAAAATAATACTGAGATAATCATTTTCTTAGTTAAAAAAGAAGATGTAGGGAAAGCAATTGGTAAAGCTGGAGAACATGTGAAGGATCTCATGGCTAAACTTCAAAAGAAGATCGATGTAATCCCTTGGTCGGAAAATCTCGAGCAATTCATTCAATTTATTTTAAATACTACTAAGAATTCAATTCAAGTTCAAAATATTGAAATTAAGGCAAGTAGAAACGAAAAGAAAACCGTGATTATTTCCGTGCGACCTCAAGATCGTGGAAAAGCAATAGGTAAAGAAGGTTCCATGATACGAAAAATAAAATTACTTGTCTTACGCCACTTTGAAGTTGACAATGTAATAGTCAACACAAAAAATTAAATACCTAATTCTCTAAATTCAAAAATTTTAAGTTTAAAGAGATATTTTAATCTTTAGATTAGAATAATTTCTAATATATAAAAAATAAAATATAAAAGATTCTTATGTCAAAGCCAAAAGGATTATACGCTGCAAGAAAACTAAGGAATAACAGAAAAAAGCTGCGGTGGAGCAAAACAAAGTATAAAAGAAAGAAACTTAAATTAAAACAGAAAGTAGATCCCATGGAAGGGGCACCACAAGCTCTCGGTATCGTACTACAAAAAGTAGGACGAGAAAGCAAACAACCTAACTCTGCTATTCGAAAGTGCGTACGCGTTCAGTTGAAAAAGAATGGCAAAACTATAACTGCGTTTCTTCCTGGAGATGGGGCTCTGAACTTCATTGACGAACATGATAGGGTGATTGTGGAAGGGATTGGTGGTGCAAAGGGCCGTGCAGTAGGCGACCTCCCCGGAGTACGATGGCGGGTTGTGAAAGTAAACGGTGTATCACTACACGCTTTGATTGCCGGCAAAGTAGAAAAACCAATGCGATAGGTGAATTAACTTGAGTAAAACAAAAAAAGATATTAAATTATTTAATAAATGGTCGTTTAACAACATTGAAATTAAAGATTGGACACTTGAACATTACATAAACTTAAGACCTGTTATCATTCCACACACTGCGGGAAAGCATGAACATAAGCGCTTTTGGAAAACTACTAAAATATCCATTGTTGAACGATTTGTAAACAGATTACTAGCACCCGGATTTATTGGTAGTAAAATTAAAGGGCATAAGAGCTCGTATAGCTCAGGAAAAAAAAGTAAACTTTTAAGGAGTTTAGAAGATGCGTTTACTTTGATAGAGTTGAATACAGGCGTGAATCCTATCCAAATTTTAGTTGAAGCGATTTGCAATTCGGCTCCAAGAGAAGAAACGACAAAGATTGCTCGAGGTGGGATTTCTTATGCATCTGCTGTTGATATATCGCCACAGCGCCGAGTAGATTTAGCAATTAAATATTTAGTACAAGCTATTGGCGTTAGATCTCACTCAAACGAACGACAATTTGCAGCGAATTTGGCTCAAGAATTAATATTAGCTTCCAACGATAGTCAAGAATCAAGGGCAGTAAAAAGAAAAGAAGAAATTGAAAGGATAGCAGTATCAGCACGCTAAAAAACCTTCAATTTGAAAAATTATTTTGTACTCTTTTTATAAGTTATTTATTACATGCTTGATTTCATCAAAATCACTTCTCTATATACTAAAATAATTATAAATCCTCTTTAAAGAATCAGAACAAGAAATTCTTTTGGAAAATTAAAAATTATATCGTATTTTATCACCTACATAATATCTATTCTCATTTTGGTCTGTAAAATTCCTAATTTTTATATACCTCTTAAGTATAATATTTAGTTAAGCAGAAATAATGATATTCAAGATTTATTGAACTTAAAGTGGATTCCGACAAAAATATTGATGTTCTAGAGAAACAGCTAAAGATACTAGGTCAAAAAATAAGAATTGACATTTTGAAAAAATTACATGTCTGTCGTAATCCTTTATCTTATTCAATGCTTCAAAAAGAAGTTTTAGGTGCAAATCCAAACTCAGTTAATTTCTCTTTTCATTTAAAAGCGCTAAAAAATGGTAATTTAATATCAACTTCCGAGAGTGGTTATACTTTAAGCACGTTAGGGAAACAAATTTTAAAAAATATCGTATCGATGGAACAAATCCTCCACGATCAAAACAAACAAATTATGATAAGGACTTCTAAATACTCGAAAGAGCCTTTTAATGCGACCAAAATCGAAGATTACTTGATTAAGGAAGGACAGTTAGAGAAATATTTAGCAATACAAATATCAAAGGAAGTAAAAGAGCGACTTTCTAAGGCTAATATTGGATACTTAACAACACCCTTAATGAGGGAATATATTAACGCAATTCTATTAGAAAATGGGCTAGAAGAAATAAGGCATAAATTAACTCGATTAGGGACTCCTCCTTTTGAAGCCTTCAGTTTTTTTGATAGAAACTTCAACCCCGAACAGTTTATATCTAAGTTAGGATCCGATGTGTCTGAACAATTTCTTTTATTAAATTTACTCCCTAAAAACTTAGCGGACTTGTACTTATCAGGAGAGATAGCTTTGTTGAACTTAAATTATTGGAGTTTAAGACCCTTAGGGTTCTATCTTGATTCAAATTCAATCGTAGAGTATATCACCAAGCATTCTTCGATTAATCTTAATAAACTGGATAATAATGCAGACTTTATTAATTTAATAATGAATTTTTTCGATATTTTAACAAAATTCAAGCCTTATTTTTCTGAAGATCTCTTATTAGGCAATTTTAATAATTCCTTTTTATCTTATTTTAATTCTAACAAAAATACATCAAATAGTCTTAATATCATAATATCCCAAATTTTAAAACTCAACAATAGGCAATACGACGAGAAGCCTCACCTTTCTTTAGAATTCTCTTTTTTGGATAATAATAAACAGAATAATGCAGAAAATTCGAAGACTCATTTTTACAACAACTTTTTAGAGAATTTAATCTCCCAAATCAACCAAAATAATAACCTTATATGTCCCTTAATGCTTTACGATTATTCCGACTTTCTTAGCTCTAAAAGCGAGTCTGAGAATTTAATAAAAGTTCTCGCTTCAAGTTATCGTAATAATGTTATTTTCTATAAGAACAATCGTTCAAATTTGCTCAATTCAACGCTCACAAATGTTCACAAGCTAAATAAGAGCGGCGAAAAAAGAAATAAAATCGTTTTAGACAAAATTCTGATAAATTTACACATGATTGCTAAAAAATCTAAACAAAACGATGATATTTTTTTCGAAATTTTGCACGAAAAGCTAGATTCTGTGTTTGAATTCTTTGTTAGTAAAAAAAAATTAGTAGATAGAAAATTAAAATCTTCAAATCATTGGAAGAAAATAATTTCCGAATTTTTTGAGCCAAAAAATGGTGATTGGATTGACGAATCTTTAAAATCCATTAGTTTTTATGGTTTAAATGAAGCTGTAAAAACGCATTGTGGTATTGAAATAGATAGAAACGTAAGTAGCGAGGTTTTTGCCCAAAAAGTATTAAATTTTATGATAGATATTGTTGATGAAAAAAATCAACTAGAGCATGGAAACTATATTTTAACTCAACCTCATAATGTTAATTACTTATGTAACAAAGGATATAATAATAAACTTAGTTTAGGAGATGAAACTAAACGTTACAACATAGATTTGATTAGAGCTGATTCAAAATTATCACTTGAGAGAAAGATTGAACTTCATAAGAAATTCGAAAAAATTATAGACGGAGGGAGCATTTTTACATGCAAATCAAATAACTTACATTTGCTTGAACTTATTGAAGTTTTAATAAATTCTAAATTAAACGCGTTTTCAATTAGAGCTGAAATTTAATTGTTTACTACGATTTAATCTGATAAAAGTTCTGCTAAAATCGCCTTTCTCATAGGAATTCCATAGTATGTTTGTTTGAAGTAAATCGCTTTTGGTGAATCATCAATATCAGGAGAAATTTCTGTGACTCTGGGTAGAGGATGCATAATTTTAAAATCGTCTTTAGTTTCCTTTAGATCTTTTTTTGTAAAGACATATATATTTTTAATTCTATCATATTCTTCAACGTCGGCAAACCTCTCTTTCTGAATTCTAGTAATGTAGAGAACGTCCAAAACATTTAAGATATCTCGATATTTTTCAATTTCTTTATATTTTGCTTGTCGTTGCTGTAAGAAATCCCTATCTCTTTTTCGCATCATTAACTCTTTAGGACTTATAAAATAGACATTTACATCATAATTTGAAAGCAATATCGACAGAGAATGAACTGTCCTTCCAAATTTTAGGTCGCCCATTATCCCAATATTTAAACCGTCTAGCTTACGACCCTCTTCGGTAATCGTTAATAAATCTAACAAAGCTTGAGTTGGGTGCTCACCGCTCCCTGATCCCGCGTTTATAATTGGTATCTTTGCAAATTTTGAGGCAAGTCTTGCTGATCCTTCTAAATTATGTCTCATGACAATGCCATCGCAATAATTTTCTACGGTTCGAATGGTGTCTGCGATGCTTTCTCCTTTCTTTGTAGAAGAGACATCACCAGAATGGAAGCCAATTACGCTCCCACCTAACCGATGCATTGCTGATTCAAAACTTAAACGAGTCCTAGTTGAGGGTTCAAAAAATAAAGTCGCTAAAATTTTGCCCTTAAGGAGTTCTGAATTTTTCTTATTTTGAATCATTTCCTTGCCTTTTTTTAAAATATAATCGATATCTTCTCGCGATAAATCTTTTGCTGATATGATTCCTTCCCTAAATTTCTCTTTGAATGACATAATTCTTAACAAAAGTTTTAATAAAATTAGGTTATTACTACTTAAATTATTTTTTATCTATAATATAAAAGAGTTATACAGAACTAATAAAATTTAAAATTTATAAATAATTAATTAGTTTAATTTAAAATTTGTAGTTGTTTGAAAAATGAAATTTCCACGTACGGTAAATCGGTATTGCCCAAAATGTCGCTCTCATACAACGCATAATGTGTCACTATATAAAAAGGGGAAGGAAAGAGCGATGAACCATGGACGAAGACGCTTAGAAAGAAAGAAAAAAGGCTACGGCAGCTTTCCTAAAGAAATATTTCATAAAAACGCAAAAATAAATAAAAGATCTCTGCCAATATTAGAATGCTCTGAATGTGGTAAAAAGCAATATTCAAAATCATACCGCGTAAAAAAATTCGAATTACAAGAAGTATAAAAATGTGAAAAATTATGCCAAAGAAAAAAAGACCAGATGATTTAATTCCCTATCCAAAAAGTAGGTTTTTGCGTGTAAAATGCTTAAATTGTGGCAATCAGCAAATAATTTTTGGGTGTTCTGCTACAGATGTGGAATGTTTAGTATGCGGAAAAATATTGCTTCAATCTACTGGTGGTAAAGCACGAATTCTAACGAAGATTTTAGAAGTGCTTTCCTAAGTAAGATAAATTCTATAATCCTAATACAATACTTTTGATGAAAGGATTGTTTCATCAGCAAGATAATCTCTTTTAATATTATATTAGTTTCTCTAAAAATATTCAATAGAAAATCTTTTATGTTAATTTCTATTTTTAACATCAATAATTATTAAGTTGTATTATAATGATTAACATTTTTAATGAACAATTTGACGAGGATATCGAAATCGGTGAATTAGCTAATTTTATTTACAGAGTAAGAAAAGATAATAATTTCTTAGGAGATCAAACTATAGAATCAATAAAAGAAGAGTTAATTAAAACAAGGGATTCATATGATTTTCTCCTATTTTATGCCTATATTAATGCTAGGTTAGTAGGATTACTTCTCTTAAATATAAACACTCCTAGATTTGGATTTATTTGGGATTGGTATCCATATGTGATACCAGGACCTAAAGAAGATTTAGTAGCAATTGAATTAATAAAGAATTGTATCGATTATGCTGGTAGAGATATTGATCGATTCGAAGTCGCTTTTACAATTGAGACAGAACAAGATAAGACGCGATATATTCAATATTCTAAATGGTTTGAAGCATTAAATTTTTATCGAATAGCAGAAGAAGCGGCTATGGAATTAACTCTGGAAAATAAAGAATTTGAACCTCTTCCGTTTCCTGAAAATATTGATCTTAAATCAATTAAAGATGCTGATTTGAACGATTTAGTCGATTGTGCCTATGAAGTATTTAACACAAGCCAAGATACAATATTTCTCGATCTTGATGAAGTACAGAAACAAGTTATGGTAAATAAATATTTTGATAAATCTAAACCGATTTTTGAAGACGCTTCAGTAATCCTGATGAAAGGCGGAGACATTGTAGGATTTGTAGTAGTAAATCCTGATGGTAACGAAGCGGAAATAAGATCGTTCGGAATTAAACCCAAATATAGAAATAAGGGATTAGGAAAGAATCTATTGCTATTGAGTTTAAGCATTTTAATGGAAAGTGGGTTTAAAGTGGCTTTCCTAGATGTTACAATAGAAAATAAACCTGCCCTTGCCCTTTATTCAAAAATGGGTTTTAAAATATCATCTACATCTAATTTATATGGATTAACCTGTGATTAACATTAAAACAAAAGAAAAAAGAAAGGAAAATTGAACTTCATTTTGTTCGTGAAACCACTCTTTCACGAATAAAAATATTAATATTCACGCCAAGTATATTTACACTTAACGCATCTAAAAAAAGAAGTACTTGGTTCGTCAGCACTTCGAGTTTGCTCTTGCCAAGCCTCGGCCTCTCTATGACCGCACTTTGGACAATCCTGTTTGACTTTTAGGTGGACAGTAATTTTATCTTCTTCTGAAACAATAATTAGATTATTTTCTAAAGCTTCTTTTTTTCTGTTAATCGTCTCATTAATTTCTTCTAGGTTTTGCTCTAATTCTTGTTGATAACCACACTTACAAACTAAAGTTGATTTTCCATCCAAAAATTCTTTACGTAAAAGATTTGAACATTTCGGACAAAATTCGACCATTTTAATCACAGTTAAACTTATTATTGTTCCTTAACTTTTCTAATTAAGCATATCTAATAAAATTTTTGCTTTTAAAAGATTAAATAATTTAAGAAATTAGAATTTAACTAATTCTAACAAGTTTACTATATTTATTATTGAAAATCAGAACCTATTTGGATAGTTTATAGTCAAAATTAAACTAAATTTAACTCTTTTTTGATTTCGTACAGCTTTAGATAATATTCAAAGTTAAGATTACTCTTATCCTGTATAATTTCTGCTTCTACTTCCTTTTCTCCTTCTAGCTTAAAGTTTAACTCACCAATAACATTAATTAGGTTATTTTTTTGAAAAGAATATTCAACTGCTTGTATATCGACTTTTATTTCTTCAGTTTTATCGTTCAAAATAATGTAGTCATTTTCAACGATATCCTTAACGTATCCCGTTATTTGAATTCGAATATCGGAGTTTTTTATATCTTTAATCGTCCTCTGAATTGCAGCGTCGCGAACCATTTTATTAGGAATTTTTTTTTATTTATATAGATTTAAAAATTTATGGGGGCTATAAATAATTAATTCAAAAATTACAAATAAGTATTATTAAAGGTCTAATACTGAATTTTATAAATATTGTCAATAAAACTATATTATTATAAATTAGCAATCAATAAAAGTACAGATTAAATATGTCATTTACTCTTAAGTTAGATAATAGTAGGATATTGAAGGTAATAACAGAAACGCTTTCAAGTATTATTGATGAAACTGAATTTAAAGTTACTCCTAAGGAATTTATTATTACAGCAATGGATCCAAGTAGAATCTGTCTGTTAAAATTGTCGATAAAAAAAGAAAGTTTTGACGATTATAATTGTAGCAAGGAATCTAAAATTGGCCTAAACTTGGACGATTTGGATAAAATACTGAAAAGAAGTGCTTCTAACGACTCTCTTGAGATTGATTTTAAAGAAACTGACCAAAAAATCAAAATCAAAATGCAACGAGAAGGAAAAAATCGTTCACGAACTTTCAGTTTAGCTCTAATAGATCTTGATAGGGAAGATATTCCTATGGATAACTTGTTAAAAATCGAGTATGCAGCTAAATGGGTCATAGATACGGATTTTCTAATAGAAGCAATAAAAGACGCTGAAATTTATTCAGAAATACTTAATATGAAAGCTATTAAAGATGAAGGATTACTTTTTAGCTCAACTGGTCAAATCGGAGAAATGGAGTATAGTATTAGCATAGACGATTTAATTCAGAGTGATATCGAGGAAACTTCTAGTGGAGCATATAGTCTTACATTCTTGAAAGCAATTTTAAAAATGGCTCCAATAACAGAAAAATTAGATGTATCCTTAAAAACTGATCACCCTTTAAAAATGATTTTTAGTCTTTTAGAGGGAGGCGAATTAAACTATTTCCTCGCGCCTCGTGTTGAAGAAGCTGACTTTGATGACGACGACGATATGGACGAATTTTAGCTATCAAATTTTTATCATTAAACTTATTTACTCTTAATTTATATAGCTGTTTTAATCTTAATTTATTTTAATTTACGAATATAAAGGTTAATAGGAGAATTATAAGCCTTGAGCATATCAACTGATTTATTAAAACACTATCCGTGGTTGCCTTCACTACAAATTTATTATTCCGATATAGCATCAAAAGATCCAACCGCATTCATCGAAGAGGCGTTCTTAAAATACTCCGATGGAGAATTAGAACAAAGAATTTCAAAAATATTTAAAGCAGCTTTCAATAATTTAGAGGAGATAAAAGACTACAAAGCAGACGAATTAAATATTTATTTGTATTTAATTGTTAAAATACTCCTATATGTTTTGAATAATAAACCAATTTCTAATAGAGTAGCCAACATATATTCTAAACAAACCTATAAAGTGCTTATAGAGGATAATGAAGACGCAAATCTCTACGATATTTGTAAAGATTTAAAATTAAAGTTTGATTATCTGGACCCTCCTGTTGAATATGGGATAAATCTTAATAAGAGTCAACGAGAAATCCTCAAAACTAGTTTTAAAATTTACTTCACAGATTACTTGAAACTTGCTGCTAACTTACACGACGAATACAGAAAATTGGTTCATAACGCCTTATCAGAAGGATATATTTATGTTCAAAAAAAAGATTTAATTCGATTATTGCAAGAATATGTTCGTAGAAAGTTAATTGTAGAAGAAGTTAAAAATGAGAATAATATAGAAAAATTTCGAAAAAACCTCTTAAAAATCCGAGAATTTAAGGAGTTATATGGGAACATATTGAATAATTGGGAACTTAAAAAAGAAGACTTTGAATATTCGTTTAAGATCAGTTTTAAAGAAGGAAGCGACATTTCAAATAACTTCCCTCCGTGCATACAAGATATACTTCGTAGAATTCAAGAAGGAATGAATATAGTACATACAGAAAGATTGTTTCTTGTTTTTTTTTTACACGCTTTGAATTATCCTATAGAAAACATTATTGATATCTTTTCGAATTTGCCTGATTTTGATAGGAAAAAAACTAAATACCAAGTAGAGTTCGCTAAAAAAAAAGAATATACACCTCACTCTTGTTCTACTCTTAAATCTTTAAATATATGTAAAGCAAACGAATCTAAAGATGAAATTTGCTTGGAAGGTTATTATTCGAAGAAATTAGATACGAAAAAAAAGCTCTCGCATCCGTTATTTTATATTCAACTAAAACAATATCGGAATTCCAATAAAAACAAGGCAAATAAAACGAAGATTGAAAAAGAAGATGAGCGATAATAAATTTTTAAAAAGGTTATTTCAAGCTTATTATCAAGAAAAGCAAAAACAAATCCCCGCTGTAAGTTCCCTCAAATTTCGAGAGTTTGGCTTTATTCCCTGGGAAAAACAGATTATGATCAGGCATATTGGATTTGATAGTCAAAAAAACTTACTGAATTATTTAATTGATAGAGGACCTAAACATGTGTATTCAAGTGGTTCACTATATTTGCAACCTGAAGTTCCAGACATGGAAAGTAAAAAGTATCAAGGTTGCGACTTAATTATCGATATTGACGTAGACCACTTCTATACGCCATGTAAAGACGAACACGATTTATGGTATTGTAATAATTGTGGAGTTAAAGGAACTGGCATGATAGAAAAGTGTCCTAAATGTGAAAAATCAAAGATTACTAAAGTAACTTGGATATGTGATAAATGTTTAGATGTTGCCAAAAATGAGATTAAAAAATTAATCTACGATTTTCTAATACCCGATTTCGGAACTGACGAAAAAGATATGAGAATTGCCTTTTCTGGACATAGAGGGTATCATTTAAAAGTTGAAAGCGAAGATTTAAGAACATTAAATAGCGACGAAAGACGAGAAATTGTAGATTACCTTACTGGAGACAATATTTCTTTTGAAACTTTAGGTTTGGGAGAAAAATCTCTTATGATTCACGGATTATCAGAAGAAAACATTGGTTGGTCTCAAAAAATTATGAAAAAAATAATTGAAGTATTAAATCAGCCTAAAAATGTAATAGAAAATATGCTTTTAGATAAAAATATGTTTGGTTTCAATCCAAATTTGGTAAACAGCTTCTTAAACTATAAAAATGATTTCTTAGAGCTCATTTCTAAAGGGGAAAGAAATGTTTGGGCTATTGAAGGCTTTGGTTTAACTAATTGGAAAAAACTCTTAAGAGGAATTGTCAAACTAATAGGCATTGAATTAGATGAGCCCGTATCGATAGATATACATAGACTCATACGATATCCTGGATCGTTACATGGAAAAACAGGATTTAAAGTTCAAGAAATTGAATTAAATGAACTTGACGGTTTTAACCCTTTAGATGAATCTAATGAGAAATTAGATCCAATCGTTTTTCATAGTAAAAAAATCACTCAAAAGCTCGAAATTGTGGAACATGCTTTACCAATCACTAAAATCAAGGGTGAATCGTTTGGTCCCTATGTACAAGGAGAAAAAATTGAAGTCCCTCATCATGTCGCAGTATTTTTATTATGTAAAGAAGTTGCTAAAACTATTTAAGTTAAAATATTATTAGGTAATATCCTTCATTATATAATAGATTTAAAATTTTTGATATTTATGAATTTAAAAGCGGATTACAAGAGGCTTTATCAACATTGGCTTAAGGAGTTTGAGCAATCAGCCTTAACACGCTTAACCCAAGAGGACTTTAATTATTTTAGTAAAACTGTAAATTATATCAAGAAATTTGAGTTAGAAGATAAACAAAAAGTTAAAATTCAATTATTAAATTCATACAAGGAGAATTTCAATTTTTTATTTACTGATTTCTTAAAAGTTCGAGAGTTAAAATTATTAAATGCGGCTTTAACACTTCAAGAGATTGATTTTAACGATGTTATAGAAGCAGAGAAACTATTCTATCAAAATTTAATTAGCTCCATAAAAGGGTTTAAAAAGCTTAAGAAAATCTCTTTATACGACGATAGCGAGTCACTAGAATTGGAGGAAATTTTTGAAAAAGAAAATGTCATAGTTGAGTCTACACCCATAGAAAAAGTCAAAGATGACGAAAAACCGACCGTTCCTATTGATGACATTTCTGAAAAATCAAAAACAATTCAAACTAAACAATTAGTTCAATATAAATACACTCTCATTCGATTTACCAGCCCTTCCCCTCCCTTAGTTGGAATCGATGGATTTAATTATGGACCTTTTCAGGAAGATGATATCGCTAATTTACCACACAAAAACGCGAAAATTCTTATTTTTGAGAAATTCGCAGAAAAAATAGATATAACTTAACTTTGTTCAAACCTTTTCTTAAATTCCTCTTTAAAATATATAATGCGATATTTCCCATACTTATCGATTAAAGAAAATTTTGGTGGTTTAGGGTTAATCAATTTTCCACCGCAATATCTACATTTAGATTCTAGATTAAGCAATCCATATCTACTGCATTCGCTACATTTTTGGAGGTATTTTACCATCTTTATTACAAATCTCTGTTTATTTAAGTATTAATCTCGTATAAACTCAAATTTTCCGTTATTTTGTGATGTTATGTTCTCAAGAACCTCTAGTGTATTTGATAGGATATTTTCTGCGTCTAGGTAATCTTTAGAAACTATTTCTAATCTATAAAACGGTGCTCCGATATAAGACAAAGTTAACTTTCTCGTCTCCATTGGAGCTTCAATTACGTTCATAACTTCATTCAAAGTATCTTTATTTTTGTCTATGCCATCTCCACTTGTGTTAACAAGTTTTAATTTTCCAATTATGCTTACAGTGGAGACCTCAACATTCTCATCAACAATTTTCAAGAATGCTCGTTTGATATCTTCGGGAATGTTTTCAAGATCATCCATAATCTCTTCACCCTCTTCTTTAAGAGCTTCAACAGCTTCTTGGTAAAAATCAAACTGTTCTTTTATAGGCCAGCCAATGAGCTTGTACGCTTCGGTCATACTTATATCGATACCCTCTGTTTCCGTTAAAAACTGTAGTAAATTTTCGTATTTATTAGCGTATTTATGTTCTTTTACTATCAAAGCTTTTTGGGCGGAATTTACGCGTCTTAAAGATAAATCAATCTGTCCTTTATCAGGAACAACTTTTACAACTCTTAATACGATTCTTTGGTTTATTCTCACTACGCTCCTAATGTTTTTAACCCATCTACTCGAAACTTCACTAATATGTATCATTCCTCTTGCGCATTCTTCTGAAGGTAAGCCATCGTAATCAGGTAAATCTACGTAAATATACTGGTTTTGAAGGTCAACAACACGACCCATAATAAAAGCTCCTTCTCGAGGAAATGGATGTCTATTCTTTACCATAATATATATCAGATTTTTTGAATATTATTTTGATTTATACTAGTTAATTAACAAATTATGACTTTTTACTTTTATTATCTTATTCGATAAAAAAGCTTTTTTTTTTCCTTATCTTTTCAAATATATCATAAATATAATATAAAACTGTTCCTTAAGTGATCTAAAAATACCTAACTGGATCGTTCATAATAAGTGGGCAAAAATGGCCGGAATAGACGAATTAATCGCGAACGTCGTCGATAGGAACATCGACTACGGGACTACTTGGGCGTTTAATTCTAATAATAACGACCCTAGCAACGACGACGAAAGCGTTATCGTCAAACAACTAAAGTTCTTTCATCAAAAAGATTTAGAAAAGAAATATAGCGATAAGAATTTGTATGTAAAAGCTTTTTTCTTACATCACCTGTTAGATTATTTTAGAGAAACTCGCTTTGATATTTACAATATTGACTTAATTTTTAATAAATTCCTACAAGAAAAAGTTAAAACTTACATAGTAAATAACAAAGGGAAAAAAATCAATTTCCAAATCGAAATTCACCAAATTTTCGATCTTTTAAAAAAAAATAAAAGAGAATTATATTCCGATCTAAGAGGGGAATACCTAACAAGGTTAGATAATAAAAAGGAGCACTGAATTTATGACATAGTACTTTAACCAAGTGCTTCCCTCAGAAATATAACTTTAATTTATAGTAAAAAATAAATATTCAATATCATTAAGGTAGTTATCATTTAATCTAAAAATGTATAATTCAAAATTAATTTTTAAAAAAACATTAGGAAATTGATTAAAAATGCCTACAGATAAAAAACATTTGAATTTAGTCATAATTGGGCACATAGATCACGGTAAATCGACTTTGATGGGCGCCATGCTCATTAAAAGCGGTGCCGTTTCAGATAGAGAGGCGCGGGAACTAGAGAAATTAGCAAAAGAATTCGATAGAGAATCTTGGTCTTACGCTTACGTGTTTGACCGATTGAAAGAGGAAAGACAACGCGGTATTACCATTGATTTAGCGTTTCGAAAGTTTGAGACAAAAACAAAATATTTTACAATAATTGACGCACCTGGACACGCAGATTTCGTAAAAAACATGATTACGGGCGCTTCACAGGCGGACGCCGCCATCTTAGTAGTTTCTGGAAAAAAAGGTGAAATGGAAGTTGGCATTGCCGCAAACGGCCAAACTCGAGAACACGCTTATTTAGCACAGACTTTAGGTGTTAAACAATTAGTCGTTGCTGTCAATAAAGCAGATGTCTACGATTATAGCGAAGCACGTTATAACGAAGTGAAAGACGCGACCTCTGAGCTTTTGAAGAGCATTGGTTTCCCCGTCAAAAAGATTCCATTCGTTCCAGTATCGGGTATAAAAGCCGAGAATTTAACGGAGAAAACCGACAAGCTCTCTTGGTATGACGGTCCAACCTTACTTGAGGCCATAGACGGCTTTGAAATACCTGCTAAACCTACTAACAAACCCTTAAGAATTCCTATCCAGGACGCTTATTCAATTAAGGGTACAGGAGTCGTTCCTGTTGGAAGAGTAGAAACAGGGTTATTAAAGAAAAACGATAAAATTGTAATCATGCCAACGGGCTTTCAAGGCGAAATAAGAAGCATCGAAATGCATCACGAGGAAATTCCTCAAGCAGAACCTGGTGATAATATCGGATTTAGTATTAGAGGTATTACAATGGCAGATGTGGGGCGCGGTGATGTCATGGGTCATCCGAACGATGTTCCAACGGTAGTTACACCAAAAGGGAACTGGACGGGACAGATTATTGTTATTTGGCATCCAACAGTAATTGCTCAAGGATATACACCCGTTATTCACGCTCATACAGCTCAAGTGGCTGCTAAGTTCTCCGAACTGATTAAAAAGTTAGATCAGAAGACTGGTGCTGTGATCGAAGACAATCCGAAATTCCTCAAGAGAAATGAAGCCGCGATCGTCAAATTACAACCGCTTAAAAAGCTTTGTATTGAAAAATACGAAGAATTCCCTGAACTTGGAAGGTTTGCGGTAAGAGATATGGGCAGAACTGCTTGTGTTGGGATTGTAAAAGACCTAGTGCCAGGGGAAGCAGAGGACTAAAGATTTAACTTTTTTTGATTTTTTATTTATATCTAATTTCATTTATTTTTTCATTTTTTTCTAATTAAACTGATTATAAGATTTCATATTATGTGAATATTATTTTCTTTTTTGAACAATAGCTTGCCTTTTCTAATTAAGGTAATTTTTGATTAGGAAGGGTTAATTTTGTTTTCTACAAAGAAAAAGATCTGTTTTATTGGAAATGGAGGTGTAGGTAAAACCTCGTTACTATCCTTATTACAAGGACGTGATATCACCCATGAAAGAATTCCTACGGTGGGATTAGAAGTTGAAGACTCCATTTTGAGCGGTAAAAAATGCTCAATATGGGATTTAGGCGGGCAAAAAAGATTTAAGTTCATGTGGCAGGATTTCTTGAAAGGTGCTGGTTTAGCAGTTATAGTATGCGATTCGACCGAGAAAAATGTGAACCAAACTAAGGAGATATATGATAGGTTTGAACGTACTTTAGGAACCAAAATTATTGCCATCGCTAATAAACAAGACATACCGGGTAGATTAAGTGCTCAAGAAGTCCAGAAGAAGTTAGGGGGGCTAAAGACATATGGAATGTCTGCTATCAGACCTGAATTGCGCGAAAGGATGAAAGAGATTTTAGAATATGAGATAGCTACTTTTTAAAATATATTCTTCTGAAAGCTTTATAATGTATTTCCTATTATGTGGGCTAGTCGAACTGGCTCAGGTATTTTTGAATCGATACATATTTTTTTTAGCAAGGATTCTACCTCAGAAAATTGAATCCCTTTAGAATGAAAATAAATTTTGGAGCTTCCACCTGCCGTTTCAACAGATGTTTCATATAAATTACCAGCATTAACTATGTCTTGAAGTTTTTCTTTATAGCAGTTAGGAAAATTCTTAACAATCGCTTTTTTGACAGCTTTAAGGTCGACTTTTTTTTCGGTTATAGCTACGATTGGTTTGTTTATTCGTTTGTAAATTTCTTCTAGATCAATGATGTTAAATCCGCCAAATGTGATTGTATCAGTTAAAATGTATTGAATATGTTTTTCGTTTCGTTTAGCGAGTTCGATCAAAACTTCTGTAGCGTCGCTTCCATCAATTGTTATTTCTTTTTTAACCATATTTACCATCCTAACACCTTGACAGACGATCCCTATTAAATCGGTAGTTTTAGAATGTGATTTGAGGTTAAATCTTGCATCGTCAAATCCAATTGTTATTGGAAAATCCTTCATGCTTAATTCTCAGGTAAGAATTTTTTAATGTGATTTAAGAGCTTTGTGAACGCAGTTCTGGCGCTTTCTATTTCGATATGCCTTATGTATAAATCTCCTGTAAGAGAATCGGATATTAAATCTATAATTTCCTTTATCGTCATTTTTTCACTAAACCAGATGTAAGCAATAATAGCTTCAACGGTGTCTGCGAGGTCATGAGCGTTTGCTCTGCTTTTCGAAAAACTTTTCATATTTGCGTCTTTTAAAGCTTCTGCCAAAATTGTTTTGCTTACCTTCTTACCCGTTCGAATAATTTTATTATTTTTATTATTACGAGTTAAATATATGGATTTAGCAACCGAGTAAGTAAGATTAACAATACCATCTCCGATTTTAGCTAACCCTTTATCAGTTCCTATGGATCTTTGGGTTAGATTAAGGTTTAAATCTTTTAATAAAAAATTATATGCCATTAAGAATAGATGATCAGCAATTTCTTATAAACTTTTCATAAAACTGAAAAAAAGATTCATTACATAAGTTTTTTAAATAATTTCTGGGTTTCAGCAACTTCATTTCTCAAAGAGTCTACTCCTTTGTAAAAGATTTCTTTTAATTTGTATCCGTCTTCGAGTCTAATAAAAATCTGAGGAGGGGCTATGGCTATTTCCGTAATTTTATAAGCTGCAGCTTTAACCCCTTCGACCATTAATAAATGTTTTACTAAGATATTACAAAAACCGTGTGATTGTCCTTCAAGGGTTAGAGTATAATCGTTGTCTACTGGACCACTTATAAGATCTAATTTTAATATTTTGTATTCTGGTAATTCTGGGGCTTGTTCTACTTCTTCTTCCAATTCTTCTTCTGATTCAACATTTTCAGGCTGCTCAAATGTTTCTGCAGAAGGTGTCTTGCCCTTTTTCACAGAATCATCTGCTACATCGGGATAATGGCTATCTATATCTTCCTTGTCAAATACATCTTCTTCAATGTCTTCAAGATCGCTATCTTCTTCCTTTGGTCCAACTTTTTTTTTTGCCACGTATATTCTACCAAAATCTGTGAATCTAATTTCTCTAATATAGAATTAAATAAATGTTTTTTGGTTTTAAAACACTAAAAAGATAAGCAATTTTATAAATATCGCCTAGCTAACTCTTTTAATCTTTCAGTTGCTAAATATTGGAGATCTTTAGGGCCAAACAAAGAGATTTTTATTGAATTTTCTTCAACTGTACAATTTAGAGTAAGATAATTTATTTTTTTTTGAACTTCTTCAAGAAATTTAATAGTGTTATTTAAATCCCCATTTGAATTATAGAAGTGTATTACTTTTCTTCCACCACGGTTACCCAAGAATAAAACCTTTAAAAAATAGTTCTTTTTTAATATCTTAAGTTTTCAGTCACATTTCCGTAATCGTCTGCTAATTTTCTGCTTTCAAGATTTCCACATCTAGGACATCTTAATCGATCTTGTCCTATCTTCTTAAGATGTGTTCCACATATTAAGCAATCAGCATGAATAACTCCAAAATTTCTTCCAGAGGTGCTTAATTTATATTCGTTATAATTCTGCTCAATTACTTTTGCTCGAATAATATCGGTAGTTTGAAAAGCATCTGAGATCCTCTCGATGTATTTTTTTGATATCTGGGAAACATGAATATTTCCAAAATATGAGCTATTAAAATGAATTTTTTCATTGATTGTATGAAAATTAAGACCCACAGAATACTGCCTTAAAAACAGTGCAGTCCCGATTACCCGATCCCCAATCTTTACTGTTTTTCGATTTTCTTCTTGATGATTCCTTACTTCTATTAATCTTTTGTTCGTATCAATATTGATTATTCCAGTTTTAGATGCAATGATTTGACCATCTTTTACGTAAGTAGACTGTTTATCGGGTAGAAATTCTTCTACAACACCTAAATATTGACCCGTAAGAACGATTTCTTTATTTTTCGCTGACTCTTTCATAATTTTAACAAAATTCTTTTAATTTCCCTATTAAATTATAATTAATTAAAACAATTAAGTTTTTTCATAAATTTTAATTAATAAAATTATAGTATGGATATTTTAGGCGATTGAGATTAATAAAAAAGATTTAATATCGTTAGTTCAACAAACACAAGTATTTTCTAATCCCAAAATCGAGTTAGAGCAATATTGCACTGATGCGAATAGTGCGGTAGACATCATATATTTTGCGGGAATTGAATTTAACGACATTAAAAACCGCTTAATATTCGATCTTGGCGCAGGAACGGGCAGACTATCGATCTCTTGTGCGTACCTTCAAGCTAAGTATGTTTTAAGCATTGATATAGATTTTGACGCGATAAAGGATTTAAAAGGAAATGTTAAAGATTTGGACCTTGAAGCTGTAATTTTACCAATTTGTGCTGACATTAATAGGTTTGAAATCTCAGCGCAGTTATTTCCTAGAGAGTTAAATATTACGACAATTATGAACCCTCCTTTTGGAGTACAAAAAAAAACTGCAGATAGATTTTTTTTGCAAAAAGCCTTTGCTTTCTCGGATGTAGTTTATTCGATTCATTTAGCTAATGAAAAAGTTCATAAATTTATATCTAAATTTGTAAGCTCACAAAACTGGAGCATCAATTACGTATTACCGTTTAATTTAGTTTTAGAAAGGACTTTTCCGTTCCATACAAAAAAGACAAAAAAAGTTGCTGTAAATGTTTATAGATTTATCAAAAATTAAAAAAAATTAAAAAAATAGACTTAATTATTGAAATTTTTTCCAAGAATCTAAATGTTTAGGATAATAAGCATTTGCTCCGAGGAATTCCTCAATTCTTAACAACTGGTTATATTTACAATTTCGATCAGATCTTGCTGTTGCGCCCGTTTTTAATTGTCCTGTACAAAGTCCAACTGCTAAATCTGCTATGAAGGGATCTTCAGTTTCGCCCGAACGATGGGATACCATGACATTAAATCCATTTTTGAAAGCCATTTTTGCCGCATTTATTGCCTCAGTTAGCGAACCAATTTGATTTACTTTTAATAACAACGCATTTCCCGCTTTTTCTTTGATTGCTTTTTCAAGTATTTTTATATTAGTAACTGTAAGGTCATCATCTACAATTTGTATTGATTTATCGACTTTTGCAGTTAAATTGGCAAAACCACTAAACGCTTTTTCGTCAAATGGATCTTCTATTGACTTGAATGGATAGTCATTAATTAAGTCAAGATAATACTGCAACAATTCCCCTTCAGTTAACTTCTTACCGTCAATGTTGTATGTACCATCCTCAAAAAATTCACTCGCAGCCGCATCCATTCCTAGGAAAAAATCAGTTCCCATTGAAAAGCCCGCTTCCTCAATTGCTTCTATGATAACCTCTACGGCATCTTTAGTTAAGGATAAGTTAGGAGCAAAGCCACCCTCATCACCCACATTAGTTGCTGAAGGCCCATATTTTTTAGCTAATAACTTCTTTAATGTTTGATACACCTCTGAGACGTTTTGGATTGCTTGAGCGAAATTTGGTGCTCCTACGGGTAATATCATAAATTCTTGTATCGATAAATTGTTGCCCGCGTGTTCCCCCCCATTTAGAATATTGCAGCATGGCAAAGGTAATAAGAAATCTTTTCGAGTCTTATGATATGCTAATTCATGGAGATGAGCGAATAATGGTTTCTCAGATAGAAGCGCGGCTAACTTTGCAACAGCTAAAGACACTGAAAGAATTGCATTGGCACCTAAGTTGCTTTTATTTTCCGTGCCATCAATTGCAATCATCTCCTCGTCAATATTGGTTTGTTCTCGAACATCAAATCCTTGTAGTTTTTTCCTTAAAATATCGTTAACATTTGATATTGCTTTAGTTACATGTTTACCTAAGAAAGCAGCTCCTCCATCCCTCAATTCAAGAGCCTCCAAAACGCCCGTTGACGCACCTGAAGGAACAGCAGCTCTTGCATAAATCTCACCTACATAAACATCGGTTTCAACTGTTGGATTTCCACGCGAATCTAAAATCCAACGAGACTTAATATTTGTAATTTTAAAGTCTGTCATTTTAAAATTTCCTACTCTATTTATTAAAGTTCTGAAATAAAATAAAGAAACTTTAATTCTTAATAATATTTTTTTATATATTATTATAGCCTTTATTAGAATTTAGAGTTTAAATGTCAACGGATAACAAACCTTGGGTAGAAAAGTATAGACCTCGCTTTTTAGGTGATATCGTTAATCAAAAGGGAATTATAAAGCGTTTACAACAATTTATTAAAGATAAATCGATGCCCCACCTCATATTTGCCGGTCCAGCAGGTACTGGGAAAACAACTTCTGCTCTAGCAATGGTTAGGGAGTTGTATGGTAGAAAAATGGCGATTAATACTACTTTTTTGGAATTAAATGCAAGCGATGCAAGAGGTATTGATGTTATTAGAACTTACATTAAGGATTTTGCAAAAGCAAAACCTCCGTCTGACATACCGTTCAAAATTTTAATCTTAGACGAGGCGGACAATATGACGGCGCCTGCTCAGCAAGCACTAAGGAGAACAATGGAAAAATACACTAAAAATTGTAGGATGGTTTTAATTTGTAACTATTCTAATAAAATTATCCCCCCAATCCAATCTAGATGCGTTGTTTTTAGATTCTCCTCTTTAAATAGAGAAGACATTAAAGAGAGAGTAAAATTTATCGCCAATCAAGAACAAATGAGCATAACCCCAGATGGGTTAATTGCTTTAGTAGATGTATCGAAGGGAGATTGTCGTAGAGCAATAAATTACTTGCAATCCTGTGGTACAATTTCAAAAAAAATCGATCAAGATATAGTTTTTCGTGTTGCTGGCGAAGTACCATCAGATAAAATAAGAGAAATTTTAAAAACTGCAATTAAAGGGAAATTACAATTTTCCTTGAAATTGCTTAACGATATCATAAGAGAATACGGTTTGTCGGGTATTAATATTATTAAAAATATACATCGAGAGATTTATGACTTACAAATTTCAGAAAACCTAAAAATTGAGCTTTCTAAACTATTAGCCGAATCTGAATACCGATTAAGCCAAGGAGGTACAGAAGAGATTCAAATACAAGCGTTATTAGCCAATATTGTTATGTTGCATGAAATCAAATAATTTTTTTTTTAAAGCGAATTTTTGCTCTTGTTCTCTAAAATATTTATCCCTTCTCTCTTTTGATTTATTATCGGTTACGAAACTCACATTATTACCATAGTTGATATCCCACAAGATCAATCCAAAAGGATCAGCAGGTTGATAAGAGATATCTTTGGATGGGTCAAATAAATCTATAAATTCTTCATAACTGATTTTACCAAATCCTACTTCTAAAATCTTAGTTACCATTCGTCTTATTTGTTGTCTTAGAAAAGCTCTGCTTTTAAAATCGAATATAATAAAATTCCCTTCTGTAATAATTGATGTCGAAATCATATCTCTAACATTTTTTACTTTTTCTTTTCCTGGTTTAGAAAAATTTTTAAAGTTATGTCGGCCCTCTAGAGCTTTACATACCTTTTCCATCGCCTTAAAATTAACTATGGAGTCGTCTTTAGGGATAGCTTTTGGATATGTCATAATATATTTGTAATGCCTAAAATATGCGTTATATCTTGAATAAAAGTCAGTTGGAACTTTGGAATAAGCCCAAACGCCAATATTTTTTGGCAAAGCAGAATTTATTTCCATCAATATGGGTATTTTTTCAGTAATAAAAGAAAATGTAGATCCCCGAGCTGAAACGAACTTATCGGTCCTACTTGCCACTTCAAAACCCGATTTCTTAGCTCCAGGTATATAGTTCTTTTCTTGTAATGCTGTTAGTAAGCATTCTTCAATGGTTAAATAATTGGGTTGTCGTTGAGAGCCGAAATATTCATCCGCTCCTATGTAATAAAATTTAAAGAGATATCTTGTTTTTTCCATTCCTAATAATTTCATCTTTATAATTATATTAATTTTATGTAAGAAATCGGAATTTTCGAATAAATTAAACTCATGTTATAATATTAAGATAGCCCATTATTTCTGTTCTCCTCCAAATATTTACGTTCGCTTATTTTTTTTGGTTTATAAAAAAAGGGTTAAAATTAAAGTCTTCTCCTCGATTCTGGGAAGCTCTCCATTGAAATATCCAGTGCTATGTAGCTGGAAAGGGTAGGCTCTTTCCCCTCGTAGATCTTTTGCCAACATAGAGGACAAATGCCGTCTTTAGCGATTATTGTGGGTTCTGTACATAAAATGCAATTCGAAAATCTCACTTTATTAATACCTCGATTTTTGGTTAATTTATGTTAATTATTTGTAATTTATATAAATTTGGGGGTATTTAATTTATTGAATCGTTGTTTTAGCAAAATCGTTTGGCTTTGAGGGTGGCTCTTGGTCGATTTTAGAGGCTTGTGGTATTTGCAGAGAAATAAGAGGAGGCTTTGTGAGAACTAAAGTTCTAACTTATCGGAAAAAAGCAAAAAAAAAAAATATGACTATTTAAAAACTGCAGGGATAAAAATTAGCAAGTTTGAATCTAAAAAATCAGAGATACTTTCTCTTTAGTATTTAGCAACCGTATACCGCTATTTATGGGCGAGAACGCGAAGCCCTTAGTCCCCACAGTTGAGGATCTTTATTTAATAAAATAGAGGTTGTTAACCTGTTAATTTACAAAACAATCGTTAAGAAAATTTCTGCTCAATGAAAAAATTAAAGAAAATAAAAAAAAGGTTTGAAAATTTGTTTAAAAGTTTTTAAAAACGGATTCAAATTCGTCTAGAAAGTCTTCAAAACTTGTTTCGTCTGGCAAATCGTTTTTTAAAAAGCTATATTGGGTAAATAACATAGATCCTTCTTTTGGATGTAAAAAACCAAACTTTCTGTAAACTTCTTGCGATAACGACTCCAAATCGTTGTGTTTAGAAAAAAAATCTTTTACGTGAAACCATAACGCTTTCTTGTCTTCAAAAACGTCGTAATAACTTAAGTAATTAGTGTTCGTTCTAAAATTGCCTTCTACCGCTTCTATTTGAAACACGTAATTATTATTGCGTTGAAGGATTTCCATTTGAAAAAAACCTTTTGTTACCGATTGAGGATTATCTGGATAACACCGTTCGTAATGTCCAAAATTAAAAAAAAAGTTGGTTTTTAAATCTTTTATAATTTTATTGAAAACGTCTCGCTTAACGGTCTTTAGAAAAACCTTTCTTACCTTACCAATTACCACGATAATCTACCCTCTGTAATTAAAACGTTGATAAATAAGGCTTTATCTTCGTTGGATGACTCTCTGAACTTCTGGGCGTTCTCTGGAGAAAGCTCTTTTTCGACTATGGGAAAACGCGATTCGTGGAAAAAGTATTCGTAAAGTTGGGTATCTGACTTTTCTTTAACCTTTTCATTCATGCTATTTTTACCTTTATTAATTTATTTTTTGGTTTTTGGATATAAAAATATTGGGGAAATCATCGGTTAAATAACATTGGGGCGTTAAGGTTTACTGAATTACCAAACAAGGGTTTACACCAATTAAATGGGGGCATATCAATTATTTATGCGAAGCTATTGTTCTCTTTGGCTAATCCTTTTAAACAAAGTAGGAGAGAATGAAGGAATAAAAAGAAAGAAAAAAAAGGAAAATCAAATAATGTAACCAGAAAAATAGACACGATTCCATAATTATAGGGGATAGTTTAATTAGAAAAAAAATCGGTATCAAGCGAAAAAATAGATAAAAAATTCAATGGTTAGGGATCGGAAACTAAAAAATCGAATATTAATTTTTATCGGACTTTTTCGCGTGAGCCATAACTCCCATTAGTTAAGGATTAATAACAAAAGTCTGAAAATTTTCGATCGAGAAAACGATATAATATAAAAAGGAAAAATTCCGGCGATATAGTAAACCGGCTAATTGAAAAGATTTATATACTCGCCAAATAATGTTATTTCAAAGAAAGAGTGCGACAAGAAGTTTTATGTTCGAATATAGGACTTGGAAACGAATGTTTTCAAAAACTGATATCGAGATGACCGATAATGGCTACCCGAACATGCATCGTTAGTAATGATGGTGTGTGAAGCTTTGGGGACAATGTACTTTCAGCATTTAGCTATAGAGTGGTCTGAAGGGCTAGCCAAAGAACCTATGGGAAACTAAGGTGAAGGTGCGATAAACCTCGTTATGAAAAATCGGCGAAATGTAGCTGATACGCCGAGACCAAAATGGTGAGTTGTCAGGTAGAAATGGTTCTTTCTCATTTCTTTGTTATCCATTGTACAACCGGGGGAAAGTGCCTCTCTAAGGGCTCTGTTGAAAGTCGGACATAAGGAACTTGGTAAACCCAATGAGCCCCATACATATATATGGGATGGTATCTTGACCGTGAGGAAAGGGTAAGGCTTAGTGGGCAGAGGATGCTGGAAAAAGCGAATGCCATGTTGTAATGATATGGATAGGGCTGTGGTTTTGATTAAACTACAGAGATACCCAGCCTGAAAGGGTGCTGACTTCCTAAGCAGGTCTCAACGAAAGAAACATATTGAAAAATCTTAACTGGAGGTGAAGTTAGACGATGTGTGAAAGCATTGAACAGAACAAAGGGCGTGTAGTAGATTGGGATTGTATCCAATGGGATATTCCCAGACGACACGTAAGACGGCTTCAAGAACGAATCTTTCGAGTAACCCGTTATAAGGACTGGGCGAAGGTTAAAAACCTTCAGAAACTCCTTGTTAGATCACATTCTGCGAGGCTCTTGGCTGTTAGAAGAATCACGCAGGAAAATAAAGGCAAGAATACGCCGGGAATTACAACGTCGACTGCGGCAAAACCTTTACTTTACCAAGTCTCTCGAAGCTATAATTTCGGAAAAATATTCGGGTTTCGAAGATTTTCTATCCGAGACTTGGGCAGAAGATTTGATAAAATCGACCATTTATTACAAAGTTCGCGTAGTTTTCGATCGGTTCGTTCCCGACACCACAGACGAGACCAATAGCCTGGCTTTAGCTCAAGCGACCTCTTACGCAATTATGGACTATTTTAACCAGTATACATACGCCGAGATCAGCGCCAACATGATTTCGGAGATTGCCTACACCGAGACTCTTACTTTCTGGTCCACTTTAATCAGCGCGCCCCTCGTGTATTTCGGTTCTTGGGCAGTAAAAGGTACGGAAGCTATGATGGCTCAAGCAAGCGTAGAGTCAGTAAAGGCATTATTACTCAATGGAGTTAAAAAAATGGCTCTAAGTCCCATTATGGAGGTATTCGATGAAATCATTAAAGACGGTTTTAGAGAAGCGTTAATAGAAAACGCGGTAAGCATCGCGGGAGGAACGGACGACTTAGGTTTCTGGTTGTCCTCTTTGAGCACCTCATACAGAGAGGTTAAAGGCGCGTTAGGGCAGCTATCGCTCGGACCATCCACCAACTTGAAAACTACGATATCGCTAATACATGCCGTGTCCTCGGGAGACATCGATACTATTTTAGAAATTAAACAAAGAATCGATCAAGACTTAAAACTAAAGCAAGAAACAGAAAAAGCTAAGTTAGCTCAGATGAGTTTCTGGGACAAAATGCTCAAGACCGACTTCTTGAAAGGCCTTTTCATGGTAATTCCCTCGGTTCTTTTCGGCTCTTTTAGCTTCGTCGCGCTATCCGGCCTTACCAAGATGGTAACGAGCTCAATTAAGCTTTCTCCGGCGGCATACGCGAAACTCGAATCGTCGAAACACAATAGAAGAAAGAAGGCGGCTATAAAAGCGATCGGAGGTCAAGAAGCCAACTCAGTAAATAATGTATTTACCGATAGAGTTTTAGGGCAAACGAAAAAGCCCGCCGAGCTAGACTCAGCAAAAGCGGACATCGATGAGAAATATAAAGACCAACAAAATTCTGAAAAAGAAAATCCATCTTTAGTGGCGTTTCTTTCCAGTATTAATTACAATCCAAAAGTTGTTTTATCAAAACAAGAGCTTACTAAAAGATTTAACGAGATACAACTCTCCAATTGGATAATAACTGATCTTGCTGAAGATTATCGACTTAAAGATAAAAAAGCAGAATTCGAAAAAATAAGAAAAAGCACGAGAAAAATCGATTTCAGGCAAAGAATAGATGAAATAACGAAAGTCATAAAGAACGTAATCAAAGAAAAATACCCGAGCAGTTTAAGGTTTGTCGATATTACCGGTATAGAATTGTACGACCCTAACTTTGTGTTAGTAGGGAGAATGGCAAGAAATAGGCAGAACTTCATAAAAGAATATCGCGGAACAGAATCCTACGTACCACGTGTATCCGAGAATATAATTAGCACGATGACGGCGGTCGAAGTGCTCGACTATTTAAACGAGCAACACTACGGATTTGACCAGAGCGAGAGTCTTGTTATGATGATGATGGATGGTGCAACAATTCCCGACCACGTTATACTTGCCGATTGGTTGGACGCTAAAGGTTATAACATTCGCGACGATGTAATAGTCTTGCCGGCTAACCTTGTTTCAGACGGTAAAGAAAGGTTTACTGAAGAAAATTGGGAAAAGGGAACTCCTTCGCCCTATTATCCATTAATAGAAAGGCTATATAGCGAAGTGGGCTATCTTTTCGAAAGAGCAGGTTTAATCACCCAACCCAGTGGAAAATATCTATCTTACGACGATATAATATACGAATTATCCGATTTTATGTACGAAAATTCTATGGACATACCCGATCTTAGATTGAAAAACTATAAAAACGGTTATGATTTTAAACCTAAATCTTATATTTATTTTAAAGATTTATTTGAATTCATTGGAAAATTGGAAAGCTCTTTACCAGAAGAAACGGCTAAGATTTATGTTTCAGAGCTTAAATCCATATTCGACGAGCGCGCGTTTTCCGTTTTTGGCGGAATAGCTAAGAACCCGTTTTACAACGACGCAAGATTTATCTCCTATAATACCTTGTATGTATTGCAAAAGTATAAGATTGTTACTTCGACTTCACTTGATAATCTTAAGGATGACTTCTTTTTAGATAATTATGAACTTAAAAATTTCTTTAAAAGTTTTGATAAGAATTTGGTAAAGGCTTATACGCCCGCCGATCATCCACGCAATAAAGATAAGAAATATGTTCCCGATACCCTTCGAGAAAGAATACGAGAAGCGTTAGATGCCAAGCAATTTGATTTGGAAGAAAACGAGCTAACTCGAGCCAGAAAAGACCTCATCTTGGGAGAGATCTTTTCTTTATTCGACGATCTCGATAAAAAGACCCAAAGCTATTGGAACTGGTATAAACTGTTCACGACAGGAGACAAAAGCGAGAATTATTTAAGAGAAAAAAGTATAAATACCAACTTCTTGCTGGAACTGGTGTTTTCTAACGATCTTTTACCGCAACTACAATATAAAAACGATTTAGCCAAATTATTTTTCGGGTCTACTGGAACTGCGCCAAATTTTAACGAGAAGTTTATAATCAACGACAACCCAACATTATCTACTCTTTTGACTATGGAGTTTGTCGTATCTAGATGGAGCAAAAACGACTTCGAAGCACTTTCTCAACAATCTGGCTGGAAAACAGAAGTAAAAGTCACCCCTCAAGACCTGAAGCAAGCAAAAGTAGCTATAATTAATAAAATCAACGAGTACATAAAATCAAGGGGTTACATTGCGGACGAGTTCACACGCTACCGCATTGATTGTACCCAAAAAGATATTTTACCTGAATTTGATTTCGTTAAAGCGATGTTTGATTTCGCCACCGAAATCGAATACATTGACCAGCTAGACGAGAAAATGATTAGTAAGATAGAATTATCTCAGAGCAGTAAAAATATCAGAAAACTTTTAGGAATCGAAGGAGTCAATTTATTAGGGAATTTAAAGCAAGGGATCTTCTTTTCACCCAAAACTATGGAGTCAATAATAACACCTCTTCAATTAAAACTTCAAGGATTAGCTTCTGACTGGTCTTTCATTAACCCCTATTTACAAAGCGATTTAGCGACCGATTACGAACGCAAACTTCTCGACTTGTACTCTAACTTTCTTTCTAAAGCGGGCGCTTACGCGAACCTGCGGGGCCTAAGCCTTTTCATGCCAAAAGCAGATGGAACTTTGAATCAATACGATCTTAAAAAGTGGAATGACGAAAGGGTTAAAGGGTACGGCGTAGTCTTCCACCTCTGCCAATTTTTGGGATTTGACCCGTTATTTTTTGAGCCTTTGGATAAAGAAATATTTAAGAGAGGTGCGTGGTTACGCCATCATTTCCGTGATTGGATCCTTAGAAAAACCTCCAGCAAAGTCAGCGATACTTTGCTTACCGATGAAAATAAGCACGCCGCTTACGAGCATTACAGCGAAGGGTTTATTGTTGCGCTTATGAATGGCATTATCGAGGCTATCCAGCAAATAAAGGATGAAATTACTCCAGTAGATCTGGAAAACTCGTTGAAGAAATACATGACAAAGTACCTAAGCGACCAAGGGGGGTCGACTCCGGAGGGGAACAGTGTCGGAGAGCTCGTAAAAAAGGTATTAGATGTATGGAAACAAAAAGGGGATTATGTTTTTAAGAGACGATTGAAAATATTGAACGAGATAAGGACAAATTATATCGACGAAAAAGGAATATTTAGATATGATATTTTCTTAGAAAAGGAATACGACATGAACTCGGAGAGCAGATTCATAAAAAACGCTCGAGACTTCCACATTCTCTTGAGAAATGACCAGATTAGCGGGTCTGCCAGAGATTTATACGTCACCCAACACGATTTCGACTACATGCAGCGAATCTTCCCCGCATCTGGGAGCACACAGTCGCGCATCACGGATTGGATATATATTTTCAGCACCGTGTCTTCGAGGAGCTTCGAAATCGATTGGGTCAATAATTTAGATCTTTTATCGGAATACAATTCTTTTTATTTTTAAAAAATTAGCGCGGGCGTTTGATTTAAATAGTTGATTTAACATTTACATGGTAAGCACAATGAAAAAAAAAAGAACGATTTCCGTCCAGCACCCTCAACTGGTAAAGTTTCGAAACTTCCTGAGGGAAGCTATTTCTATTGCTGAAGATGTCGAAATAGGTAAGATATTAGACGAAGGAAGAGGTTTAAGGCCTATAGAAAGCGAAGCGGATGGGAAGCTTGTTAGGGAATTATCGGATAAGCGGAACAAGTTAGATGCCGCTATGGACAGATCAATTTGCGTGTGTTCCTTGTGTGGCTCCCGAACCAGCGACATGACGTTCAATCCATATATGGAGGGATGGTTTTGCGTTAATTGTTACGAGAAATCCCGTAGGTTTTACAGAAGAAAGGCAAAAGAAGGGGAAATATGGAACTCCGAGAATTACCTTCGTACGCCGTCTACTGAATGGTGGCCGTAGTCTGAGTTAGTGGATGTGGATACAGTAGAAAGAATTATTTTAAAATATTTTAGATTATTTTAAACCCTTTTTTTATTTTTTTTTAAAATTTAAAAGAATTATTTCAAAATATTTAATATTTACGAAAGAGTCTTTCGCCAAGAGAAACTTTTAAAGTATTTATTAATTTCAGTATTAAAGTATTAATTAATTTCAGTATTAAAGTATTAATTTCAGCAATTAGAGAGAGAATATGTCCAAAATTTATTCATCATTAAAAAACTTACGAGATCGTACAAGAGCGAGTATTACAATAAAATCGTATAATATTTTATTTTTCACCTCATTGTTATTAGTTTTGA
>JAHQWH010000115.1 GCA_029856105.1 Promethearchaeia archaeon
AATTATTCCCCCATAATACTGTCCATTATTTTGTTTCATATTACGATTATTACCAACCCGAAGCATATCTTCCGGTAACAGGTATGTACATTGAGAAAGATTTTAGCGTAAATGAAGAGATTGAAAGATTAAGATTAGCTGCCACCCACGCAATTAGGACCCGAAATGATGTAATAATAGTCGCAACGGTTTCTTGCATTTATGGAATTGGAGATCCGAAAGTTTGGACGGCCATATCTATAAACCTCGAAGTGGGTCAAAAGATTAAGAGGAAGGATATCATCAAGAGATTAATATTAATGAATTATGAGAGAAAAGATATCGAATTTAAACCAGGGATCCTAAGAGTTAGAGGAGATATAATAGATATCTTTCCAGCTTACTTAAATACTGCTATTCGCATATCCTTATTTGGAGATGAAATCGAATCTATTAAAGAAATTCATCATGTATCAAATAATATAATAAAAGATTTATCTAATTGTAGAATTTTTCCCGCAACTCATTTTATTATACCAGAAGAAAATAAAGTAAAAGCCTTGGTTTCAATAGAGGAAGAGTTAGAAATCCAAATAGCAAAATTCATGAAGGAAAAAAGATACGCTGAAGCGCAATGGATTGAGAAAAGAACTAAGTTTGATCTCGAAATGATGAGGGAAATGGGATGGTGTAAAGGAGTAGAAAACTATTCTAGACACTTAGATGGAAGGCCTCCCGGTAGTCCCCCAATGTGCTTAATCGATTACTTTCCAGAAGACTTTTTAATTGTTGTTGATGAGAGTCATATAACGATTCCGCAAATTCATGGAATGATAGGTGGAGATAGATCGAGAAAAAAGAATCTCGTGGACTTTGGATGGAGATTGCCATCGGCATACGATAATAGACCTTTAAAATTCGAAGAATGGGAATCAAAGATAAAATATATAATTTTTATGAGTGCAACTCCTGGAAATTGGGAGTTAGAAAAGAGTAGTGGCATTTCCGCAGAACAAATAATTAGACCGACTGGATTAGTTGATCCTGAAGTGGAGATTCGTCCTGCAAAAAATCAGATTGATGATCTATTAGACGAAATTAGAAAAGTAATTAAAAACAAAGGTAGAGTTTTAGTAACAACTCTTACAAAACGAATGTCAGAAGATATAGCGGAATATTACGCTGAACTTGGTTTAAAAATCGCTTACTTACATTCCGAAGGAGGTACGGTAGAAAGATTTGAAATATTAAGATCTCTAAGGGATGGTACTTACGATGTTTTAGTTGGGATTAATCTCCTAAGAGAAGGCTTAGATTTGCCTGAAGTAAAACTAGTTGCTATTTTAGATGCAGATAAATTAGGGTTTCTGAGAGATACAAGATCGCTAATTCAAACTATTGGAAGAGCTTCTCGAAATGTAGATGGAAGAGCAATTTTATACGCAGGGAGAATTACTCCCGCGATGAAGGCAGCAATAGACGAAACTAACAGAAGAAGAAAGAAACAAGTAGATTATAACAAAAAAAATAATATCACTCCTCAAACGATAAAAAAAAACATTTTAAAATCACTTTCAGAAGAAAAAGAATTCAAGGAGAAAGAAACAACCAAATTAAAAAGAAGGATTAGGGATAGGATTGAAGAGCTAGAAAAAGAAGGAGACAAAGATGTGATCATTCACTATCTTGAAAACAAAATGTTCTTGGCAGCTAAAGAACTTAGGTTTGAAGATGCTGCTTATTTAAGAGATAAAATAAAGGCAATAAAGGAAGATTATTAAGTATAAGCGTGAAACTTTTCTTTTATTATGAATTGAAGGTTAATAGGAGCAACCATGATTGTAGATTCTATTATTATAAAAGGAGCTAGGCAAAACAATTTAAAAAACATAGATGTAGTAATTCCAAGAAATAAATTAGTAGTCATAACTGGAATTAGTGGAAGTGGAAAGTCATCGCTTGCTATGGACACTCTGTATGCGGAGGGACAAAGAAGGTTTCTTGAATCTTTATCAAGCTATGCCAGACAATTTCTTGGTGAAATGGATAAGCCAGATGTAGATTCTATAGAAGGTTTATCTCCTGCTATAGCTATAGAACAAAAACCCTTGTCAAAGAACCCTCGAAGTACGGTAGGAACGGTCACAGAAATATATGATTATTATAGACTACTATTTGCCAATATTGGGATTCCTCACTGTCCTAATTGTGGCAAAGAAATCAGACCGCAAACACCTCAACAAATTATTCAACAAATATTAGATTCTATAGAAGAGAATCAAAAATTTATCGTTAAAGCACCCGTTATCCGAGATCGAAAGGGAGAATATAAGGACCTTCTTAAAGATCTCAAAAAACAAGGATATGTCCGGGTTGAGGTAGATGGGATTCAATATACTTTAGACGAAGATATCCCTATGGACAAGAATGTAAAACATCATATTAATGTAATTCTTGATAGATTAGTAATGAAAAAGGATATCAAAACCAGATTAGCAGATTCAATCGAAAACGCTTTAAATCTATCGGATGGAATCGTTGTTGTAGAAATTCTTGAAAAGGAAGAACAGACCTATTCTGAGCATTTAGCGTGCGTTGATTGTAGTATTTCTTTTCCCCCTATTAACCATAAAATGTTCTCATTTAACATACCACACGGTAGTTGCAAATATTGTAGTGGATTAGGGACTGTAATGGAATTCGATTACGAATTGGTATTAGGAAAAGATTCTGATGTTCCACTTCAAGAAACTCCGATTAGAAACATACCTGGTTTTGGTACTTTAACGGGATATTCTTGGCAATCCATAAGTCAAGTTGCTGAACATTACAAGTTTGATACCGATAAAACAGCGATAAAGAATATCGATCCAAAAAAGTTGCATAAGATTTTATTTGGAACGGAAGATGAAGTAGTAGAATTCCATTTCGAAAGCGAAAATAATGGTTTTGGAAATCAAAATAATCAAAAAAATGAAATAAAATCGTCATATCATGTTGCTAGACCATTCGAAGGGATAATTCCTATACTACATAGAAGATATATGGAAACACGTTCAGAGTGGGCTAGAGATATTTACGAAAGTTTTATGAATCGAATTGATTGCCCACAGTGTAAAGGTCAAAGACTAAGACCTGAAAGTCTATCAATCATCATAGAGAATCTTAATATTGCTGAATTATCCGATTTATCTGTCAAAGACTCATTGAATTATTTTAAAAAATTAAAGTTGAACGAGCTTCAAAAAAAGATCGTAAAGGATGTATTAAAGGAAATTCTAGATCGTTTATCTTTCTTAGAAAATGTTGGATTGGATTACATAACTTTAAGCCGAAGATCACACACGCTCTCTGTAGGAGAAGCTGAAAGAATTAGGCTGGCAACTCAATTAGGCTCCCGTTTGGTTGGTGTGTTGTACGTGTTAGATGAACCTTCTGTAGGTTTACACCAACGAGATATTTCACAATTGATACAGATGTTAAAGAAGTTAAGAGATTTAGGGAATACCGTAATCGTTGTAGAACACGACGATGAAATTATGCGTAAAGCCGATCATATTATAGACCTCGGACCTTTAGCAGGCGAGAACGGGGGAGAGGTCGTTGCTGAAGGACCTATTGAAGTTATTTTAGAATCAAAATCCTTGACCGGTAAATATTTATCTGGGAAAAAAAAGATTGAAGTCCCTAAAAAAAGACGAACCATTAACGACGAATTTATTGAAATTAAAGGTGCGCGAGAAAATAACCTAAAAAATATTAGTATCAAGATTCCTTTGGGGATATTTACGTGTATTACAGGCGTTTCGGGAGCGGGGAAAACAAGTTTGATAATCGATTGTTTATATAAGGGACTACATAACATTGTAAATACTCGCAGTTCGCGTTTAAGCACGGGCGATTTTGACGAATTAAAAGGTCACGATAAGATTGATAAAATAATTAACATAGATCAATCTCCAATTGGAAGAACTCCTCGGTCGGTCCCAGCCACTTATACTAAGGCATTAGATTATATAAGAGATATTTTCGCTAAACTTGAAGAATCAAGAGAGAGGGGTTATAAGAAAGGAAGATTCAGCTTCAATACTAAAGAAGGGCACTGTAAAAAATGTAAAGGTACGGGTTACATTCTTAAAGAGATGTATTTTCTTCCGGATGTTTACATTAGATGTGATTTGTGCAACGGAAAGAGATACAACGCTGAAACCTTAGAAATTAAATTTAAGGGAAACACGATTTCAGATGTACTTAAAATGACATTTCATCAAGCACTCGAATTTTTCGATAGCATTCCAAATTTAAAAAGAACTTTAAAAACTGTAGTAGATGTTGGATTAGGATATCTAGAGTTGGGTCAATCTTCAACCACCTTGAGTGGAGGAGAATCTCAACGTGTGAAGATAGCAAGAGA
Organism: Promethearchaeia archaeon; assembly: GCA_029856105.1. Taxonomy (GTDB): domain Archaea; phylum Asgardarchaeota; class Lokiarchaeia; order Sigyniarchaeales; family SOKP01; genus SOKP01. The sequence goes on from JAHQWH010000115.1 coordinate 4,394, forward strand.
ACTAAGAAAAACAAGCACAGGGAATACATTATATATACTTGATGAACCAACTACAGGATTGCATGCCCATGACATAAACTTTTTATTGAAAGTACTTCAAAAATTGGTTGATAAAGGTAATACAGTAATAGTAATAGAGCATAATATGGATGTAATAAAATCTGTAGATTATTTAATAGATCTTGGACCTGAGGGTGGAGAAAAAGGTGGAGAATTAGTCGTAAAAGGAACGCCAGAAGAGATTATTAATGATAAAATGTCTTATACCGCAAAATATCTTAAAAGATATTTAAATCACAGCTAAAATCACTATTTTTAGACTAAAGATTTTTACTATTCATTCAATAAATTCTAAATCGATTGATACTTTTTTTAATTATTGCAAATATTTAGAGAAATTTAATTAATTTTTTCAAATAGTGATTGTAAATGAACGCTAAATCTGAATCCAAGACTATCCGCGCTCCAATCGCGTGTATTTTAGGTCATATTGATCACGGTAAGACCTCTCTATTAGATTATATTCGAGGGACGGTAGTACAACAAAGAGAAGCCGCTGGAATTACGCAACACATAGGAGCGTCTTATTTTCCAACAGATGATATTAGAGCGTTTTTAAGGAAATCAAAACAAGAATTTGCTAACAAAGAAATTCAATTACCTGGAATACTAATTATCGACACTCCAGGTCACGCCGCGTTTATGAATCTTAGGAAAAGAGGTGGCGCCATCGCGGATATTGCGATTTTAGTAATTGATGTAACCGCTGGAAACATGCCAATTACGTGGGAATCTGTTAGAATTTTAAGAGAGCGAAAAGTACCTTTTGTTATTGCGGCTAATAAAATCGATAGGATTTCTGGGTGGAAATCTACTAAAGACGCAGACTTTTTAGACTCATACAATAAGCAAAGACCCCATGTAAAAGATTTCCTTGACGAAAAGCTAATACAGATTGGCGTAGATTTCTTACAAGAAGGCTTCAAAGGAATCGATCGATACGATAAGATAAAAGATTTTACTAAAAAAATAGCTATCGTGCCTACAAGTGCTAAAACCGGAGAAGGAATATCTACCTTACTAATGGTTTTAATGGGTTTAGTACAGCAATTTTTAACGGAAAACTTGAAGTTCTCGGAAGGTCCAGCTAAAGGCGTTGTTTTGGAAGTGAAGAAAGAAAAAGGACAAGGCATTACTATGGATGTTTTAATTTACGATGGCATCATTAACAAAGGAGACGAGTTTATTGTTGGTGGTTTAGAAAAACCTATTAAATCTAAAGTTCGTGCGTTATTAAGACCCAAACCTTTGGATGAAATAAGAGATCCGCGACAAAAATTTGATTTTGAAGAATTTGTAAGTGCTGCATCAGGAATTAAAATTTTAGCCCCTAATATAGACGATGTCGTTGCGGGCTCGCCATTTAGAACCATTGGAAACCCTTCTGAGGAAGAAATGATATATAATGATATATTGGAAGAAGTTCAGAATATACGGATAAAAACAGATAAAGCAGGCGTTGTCTTGAAAGCTGACACTTTAGGATCGCTGGAAGCTTTAGAAAATCATTTTACAAAAAATGGTGTGAAAATATGTATTGCCGATGTTGGTTCAATTAAGAAAGAAGATATTATGAATGCAAATTTAGTTAAACTTCTGGATCCATATTCAGCAGTTGTTCTAGGTTTTAACGTAGCTATTTTGCCCGAGGCTGAAGAACAAGCAATAATGGATAATGTTAGAATTTTTACAAATAACGTTATTTATCGCTTACTTGAAGATTATATTGAGTATGCAGAAATAAGAAAAGCTGAAGAAACCGCAAAAGGATTAAGCGAATTAGTATTGCCAGCAAAGCTACAAATGATTCCCGATTTTATTTTTAGAAACTCAGATCCCGCAGTTTTTGGTGTACTTATAGAAGCAGGAACTTTATACCCGAAAGTTCCTTTAATAACTGCGAAAGGAGTAAAAGCTAGAAGAGTTCACCAAATTCAAGATAAAGGGAAGACAGTAGAGAAAGCTGGAAAAGATACCGAAGTTGCTATTTCTATTCGTGGCATAGAAATAGGAAGAGATATAGGAAAAGACGAAACCTTATATGTTAATGTACCCGAATCTCATGTAAGGCAATTAATGGGAAAGTTTCTCGATGAATTAACGGTAGATCAAAAGCAAGCTTTACGAGAATATATTATAATCCAACGTAAACTCCAACATCCTTGGTGGGGAATGTAAATATGTCTGAAATCCAAAAATTAACCTCTTTATCCAATGACCAGCTAAAATTAGCTAGTGAGGTTTTAAGCAATGCTTTTCAAGACGATCCTGTTTTTTCTAATTTAATCCCCAATGGTAAGGAAAGACACAATACTTTATTCAAAATTTTTAAATTCCAGATTAAATACTGTTTGAAACATGGTGTAGTTATATCCACATCAAATCTGAAAGGAATTTCGTTATGGTTTCCACCTAAAAATACATTCATTTCAATATGGAAATCAATAAAGATCGGTTCACTTTCTCTTATATTTAAAATTAAGTGGAAAAATTTACATCTTCTAAGAAAAAACGATGATTTTTGTGAGTATTTACATAAAAAATTGGTCCCAACACCGCATTGGTATTTATCCACTATTGGCATTGACCCGAAACATCAAGGTAGGGGAATTGGAAGAAGAATGTTAAGTTTTATGATGAACTACATTGGCAAAGACTATAAAGCCATTTTTCTTGAGACGAATTTAGAAAGAAATATTAAATTATATAAACGTTTTGGCTTTCGAAATTTACATAAGGTTTTAACTCCCGGAACAAACATTTACCATTGGAGTATGGTAAGGTGCCCAAGTAAGAAGAAATAATTATAGTGTTTTAAATTCCAAAAGGATAAATTTTGAATTCCTTTATATTATAACAACAATTTAAACTTTAATCAATTGCTTCAGACTCTTATGTATGACTTTAATAAATGATATTTTTGAAAATATTTTAGAAGATATTACTCCAACCCAAGAAGAACTCACTCTTATCAACGAAATTATTATAAAACTTAGGAAGATATTAGATGAAAAAGCTCAGCAATTAAATCTTAAATATACAAAAATCGAACCTCAAGGCTCTACTGGAATCAAACAAACGCAATTAAAAAACGACTTTGACATCGATCTCTTTGTTGGGTTAGATTATGAACTGTATAGCCCGAAATATGATGGCTTAAGCAGAAATAAGTTAAAAAAAGAGTCCAAGAAAGATTTTCTTTATTTATGTAATAATTGGATATTAAAATCTTTAATTACAAAAGAATTTCATAATCCTCGACTTTTATATGCCGAACATCCATACGTTACTGTAGATTATTTCATTAATAATGTAAAAATAAAAATTGATATTGTTCTTTATTTTGATTTAGAACTGGAATACATAAAAAAATATGGACCTATAACGGCAGTCGATAGATCACCGTGGCACGGTCGCTTTATAAAAGATAATTTATCAATTGAGCAGAAAAACGATGTAAGGTTGTTAAAGCAATTTTTTAAAGCTAGTCACAGTTATGGCGACAAAAGTGCCGTAGGAAAAGTTGGATTTATTGGTTATAGTGCAGAGTTACTAATATACTACTACGACAACCTACAGAACCTATTTAACAATTTCAAATTTCTTAAAGAAAAACCTAGCGATTATTACAAGAGAACTTTAAAAGAGTTGAGAAAGATTCACCATTTCCAAAACGATTACATCATCATTACGGACCCTGTCGATAAAAATCGAAATGTTGCCTCCGCAATTTCAGAAAAAGCATATAAGTATTGTAATCAGAGAATAAAGGATTTTATTAATAACCCGAACAAAAGTTTTTTTAAAATTGATAAAATACCTGAAGTTGAGATTTCTAAGATTGACAATTCTCTCTTAGCTAAAATCTTTATCGTTGAATTAAAAAACGAAAATAACGAGATACATTACACTATTAATAGAGATAAATTATACTCTATCGGTGAAAACATTAAGGCAAACGGAGAAAAAGAATTCTCTCACGCGGAACGATTTGGCAAAATAGAATTTGAAGTCTACTTTGAAGATGATGTTGAGGAATATAATATAGCTATATTTTGTGAAAAACCTAACATAACAAAAAATTACGAACGAAGAGGACCTCCAATTAAAGAGGAAAATCACGCTAATAAGTTTAGAAAAAAAAATCCAAACTTTTTTGAAAGGGACGAATTCTTATGGATAGAATCTGAAAGAGAATACACAGAATTCCTTAAATTTTTAAAAGTTTTTGTCAAAAATAAAATTCCAGAGAATCTAAGAGTTGTTAATATTTCAGAATCTTTCAATGTCAAAAGGGATTCAAGTAAAAGGGCAATATACACGTTAATAAATATGATTCTTCCACACGTTTAATCTCCGATGAAGACATTGAATAGAAATAAATAAATTAAACAAGGAGTTCTGAAATAGACAATTAATTGCCTAAATACATAAAATTTTTATTTTTTCTCGTATTTTTCTTCTCAATTATTGAAAATGAATCAAATAAAAATAAAATTATTTTAAGTGAATTTACAATGGTTAAAGTAAAGAACCCCGACGAGATAGCGCAACTCATAACTACCGGTTCATACGAAAAGAAACGGTTATTTAGCATAGTAGCGCATATAGATCACGGTAAAACAACAGCAAGTGATTACTTGTTAAGGCGTGCAGGTTTAATGAGGGAAGAAGACGCCGGGCAACTTCAGATGACCGATTCTGATGAAGAAGAACAGGCAAGAGGCATAACAATATTTACGAGCGTAGTTTTACTTGCATTTAATGACCCTAGAAAGCCTGATGATGATGAGCCATATATTCTTCAAATCAATGATACGCCGGGACATATCTCCTTTACTGGAGAAGTCTCACGTGCTCTTAGAGGGAGTGACGGTGCTATAATTCTCGTCGATGCTTTAGAAGGGGTTATGACTCAAACTGAAACAAACATCCGATTAGCCGTTGGTGAAGAGTATTGCAAACCAGTTCTTTTTATCAATAAGGTAGATCGTTTAATTAGCGAGCTTAAGTTGAGTCCACAAGACACATTTATGAAAATTGATAAAATTTCAAAACAAGTAAATGAGCTAATTAAAAAGATTAGACCAGAAGGATCTAAATGGGGCGTTGATTTTGCTAAAAACAGCGTAGCTGTAGGGTCCGCTAAGCACGGATGGGGTTTTACGTACGAAATATTATTAGAAAAAGGTTTAAAACCACAAGATGTTTTCGCAAAATATACCGAAGGAGACATTCAATGGTTAAGAGATAATCTTCCACTTGACGAGCCAATGTTAAGAATGGTAGTCGATCATTTGCCCAATCCTGTGGAAGCAGCAAAATATAGGATACCTCATGTTTGGGGCGGTGATCTCAGTTCAGAACTAGGACAATCGCTTCAGAAGAGTGATCCGAACGGTCCTTTATACGGTATGATTACCAAAATATTTTTAGATCCAAGGAGAGGATATCAACCAACCTTAATAGGTAGGGTTTTTTCTGGAACGTTCCGACTATCGGACGCTATATATTTGGTAAATAACAGAAGTAGTAATCGAGTAAAACGATTGGGGGTCATGGAAATTACAGATCTATTAGATATCCCAAAAATTCCCGCAGGAAATTTATTTGCTTTATACGGTTTTATTTGTCCCTCTGGAGAGACATTTATGGCAGCCAGTGATGTCCCAAAGGATAAAAATGAAGCTAAACTTCTGCCGTCTTTTGAAAAAATCCAATATGCGTGCGAACCCGTAGTTTCAAGAAGTATAAAACCACGAGACCCTCACGAAATCGACAAATTAGATACGGTAGTAAGTAAGTGGCTTCAAGCAGATCCTACTGCGATGTATCGGCGGGACAAAGAATCTGGAGAATTCATTCTAAGTGGAATAGATCCGCTTCAAATTGAAATCCTTACCAAACGGATTAATATTCAAGTTCCTATCATAATCGGTGAACCAATTATCGTGTACCGAGAAAAAATCACCAAGAAAAGCAAACTATTCCATACTAAATCTGCCAATACTCACAACCGAATCTTGTTATACATAGAGCCTCTAGATGAAACAACTGAGAAATTAATCGAAACTGGAAAAATCACTGATTTGATGAATGATAAAGATAGAGCAAAAACTTTAAGGGAAGACGCAGGTTGGGACGCTAAAGAAGCTAGACGCATAGTAGATGTTTACCAAGGAAGCTTACTTGTGAACGGTACATCTGGTTTACAACGATTTGATAAAGTAAAATCTTATCTAGTAGCCGCTTTTAGAGATTGGCTTGGAGAGTGTATTCTTGCAAAAGAACCAGCTGCGGGTTTTAAAGTAGTATTTACAGATATGACCATCCACGAGGACACACGACATACTTCCTACGGACAAATTGCTGGAATGGCTTCTTCTGCTATGTCTTTAGCAATGTTGGAAGCCGATCCTCATCTTTTTGAACCTATTCAGAGAATTGATGTGAAAACACCAGATGGATCAGAAGGACCAGTGAATGCGATTATAACAAAGCGACGGGGTAGAATTACGAACGTAATTCCAGAAGGCGAATATGTTAGAGTTCAGGGTACGATTCCTGCCGCTGAAACGATTGGTATAGCTGATGATATACGAGGTTCAACTCAAGGACGTGCGTTCTTCGGATACGAATTTGATGGTTTTGATAAAGTACCTAAAAGTCTAGAAGAAGATTTAATTCTTGAAATCCGTAAACGCAAAAACATGCCTGATCATCTACCTAATTCTTCAAGCTGGGATCGATTTATTTACAAGAAAACCTAAAATTTTTTATTATTTCTATTTCTTTTATATTATTTTTAATTACATTTTAGCTCTTAAATAAAGCTTCCTAACTAAAGCTTGAAACGCTTCAATTACACCTTGACCCGTTAAAGCGCTAGTTTTAAAATAGCCCAGAAATCTATTATCGATTACATATTTTCTTCATATTTCGAAAACTGAGTCCCCAAAGTAGAAATATAACTTTTCTGAAATGCATCAATAGTATACTTCTTAATTAACGATGTTTTCCCTACGGCCGGAGCACCAATAATGATTATTTTAAATCCAAAAGCTTTTTCAGACATTTTTTTTTGTAAAATCATTTCTTACTTTTTTAATTAGTAATAATTGAATTTTTTAAATCTTCACAAAAAAATATATTCTACATAGTGTTCAAGAGTTTGGATTTGTTGAATAAATAAGGAAATTCAAATTATGTTTTAGTTTTAAAGTAAAGGTCTCTAACTAATTTTTGAAATGCTTCAATAACACCTTGACCTGTTAATGCGCTTGTTTTAAAATATCCAATGAAATTATGATCTTTCGAATATTTTCCAACGTTGAAATCAGAATTTACTTTATCCTCGTTTAGAGCTAAATCTTTCTCATCAATTAAATCGATCTTATTTCCAAATAGTGCAATTGGAATGTTTCCACAATATTCATTAAGTTCTTTAAGCCATTTATCAATGTGATCAAAACTCGTTATTTCTTCGGTTGCTTGAGAAAATACAATAATTGCAGCGCTACTTCCATTATAAAACTTACTACGCATTGTTTCAAAAACATCTTGCCCCGCGATGTCCCATAAATATAATTTAATTTGGTTTCCTTCTACAATCTCTTCGTATTTCGAAAACTGGGCGCCTAGAGTGGCGATATAATCCTTTTGAAACGATCCAGTAGTATACTTTTTAACTAAAGTTGTTTTTCCAACGGAGGGATCTCCCACTACGGTTATCTTAAATTTATACTCTTTTTCTTCGTTTGACATAATATTATGTGAAAAAAGGTCTTTATTTAATTATTATTAATAAAATGTTTCAAATTATTTATATATACAAATCTTAACATTTAAAGAATTAAAGGTTATTATTAATATTATAGGTATTTTTGGAATTAATTAGATTAGATGTGATCGATATGACCGAAGATCAAGAAAATCAGAACGAAGATAAAGGCGACGATGATAAACAAGAGTCAACACAAGACCAAAATGATTTAGAAATCTATTTATCAGATATGAAAAATCTCGAAACTGATTTTTCTGATTTGGAAGATCTAGACCTTGACGAATTAAAAGAAATGCAAGAAGCAATAACAAAAGTTAAAGAACTTGATTCCTTAGAAAACGAAGAAGCTATTGAAGAGGGAATATCAAGAGAACTTGAATTAATTGGAACTAAGCTCCAAACAAATGGTCGCGAAGAATACTTAGCACAAAAGGAAGCAATGATTAGTGACTTCTCTGATCTTGAAGAGATCGATTTTGACGAGCTTCAGGATATGCAAAAAGCTATAGAAACAGTTAAACAAGAGGATAGCCAAGTAACTGGGGAAGATATTATCCAAACTACCGTTAGCAAAGGCATATCTTCAGAATTAGAAGAACGAATCAAACAAGAACTTATAGAGCGGAAAAAAGAAAAAGAGAAGGAAATCATAACTCCAGAAAAATTTTTAGAGCGTGCCAAGAATAAACGCGATAAAATTTGGTACCATTCTCTTTGTTATTTAGTTTATCAAGCAGAAGATAACATCGCAAGTAAGGTGTTGCTTTATGATATGCTAAAAGAAGTTACGAGTAAAAGCCCCATTGATCCCATCCCGGAAAATCAATTTTATTTTGGATTAGGTTACATATTGAGACTTACTCTAAACGATAAGCAAGTTGTTAAATATATGAGAGGAGGTAAATTCAAAATTAATATTGGAATAAAAGGCATCAAAGAAATTTTAGAAGAAGTTGGAGAACCTATCAGTACAAGACCTATTCTAAAAGAAGAAGAAAAGAAAAAAATGTACACAGATTTTCTAAAAGACGAATTTCTTGATATATAGAATTCTTTAATATAATAAAAAATGATTAACAGTCATGGTAGATAAACGTTCTCTTTTAATTATTGGGAATAGTAATGTAGGAAAGAGCTCAATAACCAAACTTTTGCTTCCAAATCCGAGAAAGTTTAAAGGAAAAACAGGTAAACAACCAGGAAGCACTTTGCTAATTAAAACTATAAAGATACCTCAAATGCCGTATGACATTTTAGATTTACCTGGTTTTGGTTATATGAAAAGTTCTAGCCGACGCAGAGAAGAACACATAAAGAAGCAATTAGTTGTTCACATCGAAAAGCATCATAATGAATACTTTTTTGGTTTAGTAATAATAAATATTTTAAGAATTGAAGATGAGTTAAAAAAATATCACTTTCAAAGTCAAATTACAATTCCATTAACATTTGAATTAATTAAATTTTTAAAAGAATTTGACATCCCTCTTTTGGTTGTTTTGAATAAAATAGATAAAATCTCAGTTTTTGATAAGAAGAGAATAATCTCTTTATTTATTAATTCCGCCAAGGATTATGGACTAAATCTAATTCATGTAAACGAGAAGATCGATAACGATCGATCTAAAATATCCTATTTAGAATTCTCTGCTTTAAAGAAAACAAATTTAGACAAACTAAAACGCACTATAAATACACACCTATAAAATTAAGTTTTCAAACTCTTTTTTGTGTTATTATGGTGTTGTTATTTTTGGGTTTTTGTCTTTATCCCAATTTACAGCAAACAAAAAGTCCCTACTTGCCTTATTTGTGTATATTAAAGAAAAGCCTCCAATCTCTTCGAACTTTAGAGCTAATTCTTCTAAATATTCATATTCTGGGAAGTAATATTGAAGTGTTTTATCGCTTTTTAGCCTTTCGTTGATCTTAAGAGCTTTTGCTTGTAAAGTAAATCCTTTTATTTCAAAAAAATTTGGATTAGCTTTATCAATTAATTTAATATAGTCCTTTATGTAATTTTCAGATAAATTTAAGTTTTTTACAGCTGTTATTCTTATTAAACTTCTACAAGACAAACTTTCAACTAAATCTAAGGTGTCTGATATTTTACCCCACCCATTTTTAATCATAGGGCGGCAAACTTTTTTATACACCGTCTCGTTTGGTGCAGGTAAGGTTATATACAGTTGGGAAGGTAACGAATTTAAACTTTCAATCTTTTCTGGTAGCGTTCCATTAGTTACAATAAATGAAGTCATGTTGCGATTCCGGAATTCTTCGACCAATCCACCTATTTTGGGATACAATAGCGGTTCACCATCAAGCGATATTGCTGCGTGATTTGGATTCATTGCTTCGCCATGAACCTGCATTATCTCATCAGGAGTCGTTAATGCTAAATTGAATAGCTTTACGATTTCGTCTCGTGAATCAATACAGCATGAAATCTCTTTCTCGATTCTATAATTTTTCAAAGAATCATCTATAGCCGTAATAAATCCTTGATTTTTTAGTAAATTAACAGCGCGGTTAACTTTGTTTTTACTTACATGAAGTTTTCTCGAAAGTGAATTTGTATTATGCTCTTCATCGTTTGATAACATAAAATTGAGCATATCCACCATAATTTCGTAATTTTCAAGATATCTCCTTAATGGCAAATGATTTTTTATAATATCACGCTGATGACGGATCATTTCATCAACTAGATCTTTTGGCTCGTCCGGTTCAACAATAAATTCACCACCTAAACTTCCTTCTTCAATATCTCTCCAACAAAAAACGCATTGGTGGTTGCAGAACGGCATAGAAGGAGTATTTTGTAAACACCTGTGGCTTTGAATTCCAAAAACTCCTTTATAACAATTTCGATTATCTCTACCTGTTAATAATTTTTGTTCTAACCAATGACAAGGTTTAATTGCAGTGTGCTTGTTCCTACCTAATATGCGATATGTCGTTTTTGTGTATTTTTCAACAAAATCGTTTGTAATTCTATTATTAACAATGTATCGGTTTTTCATATCTGAGTGCCACTTCGAATTCTAGTAGTTTATAATTATAGGTAAATGTATTTACTTAAGATATTAAAAATTGTTATTTAAAAATATAAGTAGCTCAGTAATTAGTAAGCGACTTATAAAATATAATTAAAAACGGATTTAAATTTTTTCGAACTAAGATGTTAAATAAAATAAAAGGCCAAATGCTTAATTTGGGGTTGAAATTTATCAGCGTTGACGAAAAGATAGTGAGAATGATATTAGAAACTAGCTCTTCAAACATTAATGAGATTGTTATAATGCCCGCAGTTAAGATAGTAATGAAAAAGTTAGTTAATAAGTTACAAAATAAGGTTGTTCATGGTAGAGTTTACAATGGAATATTAAACGGGATTAGAGTAAGTGTAATTCGTTCTCAGGTAGGTTGTCCAAACGCAGCGCTTACAATAGAATGTTTGAAACGTTCTAAAGCAAAAGTTATTGTTAGAGTGGATTTTTGCGGAGGTATTTATGGAGATAATACCGGTATTGATGTTGGCGATGTTGTGGTCCCAAAATTGGCTTACTGCGATGATGGAACGACCCCTCAATATATTAGGGCTAATCAGACGTTATTAAATCAACTAGAATCAATAAGTAATCCTTTATCAACTGTTCAAAATGTAATTGCAGGAAATCACACTATTTTTATCTCAAAACCAAATGAAATTTTAAAGAATTTATTAATCAAAGAAGCTCGTGCTTTTAATTCTGAAAAAGCAAAAGAAGTACTTCTTTGGACAACAGATGCGTTATTTTGTGAAACATTTGAATTCGTACGAGCATTAAAAGCAATCAATATCAAAGCAATCGATATGGAATCTTCGATTTTATTTTTGTTAGGTCAACTCTATAACTTAAAAACAGCTTCAATTCTTTCAGTATCAGATTTACCAGGCCATCCTCAGTTTGATCTACTTAATTCAAACGAAATTCATCCTGATATGGAGGTTGGGGTTGATAACGCAATTAAAATTTTAATAAAAACTCTCCCAAAAATACAACACGCTTTAGTTTAAACAAAGTCATAAACCATGTAACAATTTAGAAAAGTTAGGTTCTTTGAAAAACTCGTTAAACTTTTTGAGTAGTTCAATATTAACCAAATGTATTTTTTGATTTTGTTTATTCTTAATAGGCTTTATTAAATCCAAATCCTTTAACTTTTTCATGTGATATTGAATTGTTCCAGAATAAACATTAAGTATTTCTCCTATTTTTGAAATGGCAATACCCTCATCTTTAAAAATTTCCTCAATTAATTTTGGGATTAAGGGGTTTGAAAATATCACCTTATACTTATCGTAATCCTCGGGAACATCAACCAAGAAATAATGTAATGATTTTCCTATTTTTTTAGATCTAATTAATTTAAATCGTTCTAAAGTCATTATATGTTTTAAAAATGGTGTTCTCGTTATTTCTAATTCTTCTTCGACTTTCGCATCTCTAGCGTGAATACCCGGATTATTTTTTATGAATCCTAATATTTTTGATAGTTTTTCGTTATTTAGAATTTCTAATTTGGTTCTTCTTTCGTTGGTTACAATCCAACTCTTTTCTTCTAAACTTCTAATAGCCAAGAATATTTCTTCTTTGCTATAACCTTTCTTATACGCAAGTTTTGCTATGCTCTTTGCGTATAACTTTTCAATTATGGGAAATTTCTGCAATTCTGCTTCAGAAGCGACTTCGATATCAAAATCAGCATCGTATCTTTTTAATTTTAAAATTATTTCTGCTATTTTTAAAACATCCTTCTCTACTTCAGTTAATTCCTCAATTAACTTTCCTTGTTCTGCTATTTTTGTTTTTTTAACTGTTTTAACCTCTTGTAAAGGAGCGAAATTTAAACGCCTAAATGAACTTGTCTCTAACTCTTTCATTTTTTTGTTTTCTCCAGTTTCTCTTCTTTTTTCAAGTGACATTTTTTAAGAAAGTCTTTTTTTTTTTATTAGGCGTTTTTCTCTAAAAATACTACAAATTTTATTTGTTCCTCCCTATCCAAATATTTCAGTTCTTCCACTATTTTATCGTAATACTCTGGATTAACGTTTTGAAGCTTGTGTATCCTCTTAATCAATTTTTCTGGAATGGTCTCGTATAAATTTCTCAACGCTCCGATGTACTTCAGTTGCTCCTCCTCAGCTAAGAAAGCTAATTCTTTTAATATTTCTTTTCGTTGTTTTTTAGGTATTTCAAGTTCTAATATCTGTTTTCTCAAATCTTTAGAGATGATGTTAAATATTTTTGAAAAGTATTCCTTTACTACCTTCCTATCTTTCTCGTTTTTAACTGGTAAAAGCGACTCGTGAAGTCTTAATTCAATTTCTTTCTCTTTCTTTTTAATTTCTTTTAATTTGGGAGGTTCTTCTTCAATTTTTTCTTTTTCCTCCTCAATAACTTTAACTTCTGACTCTTCTTCTGCCGGAAGCTCTTTTATAGTACTAACTGTCTGAGATTTCGGTTCTGGGGGTATAACATCTGTTTCTACCAATTGTATCTCTTCTTTTTTAACAAATGTTTCTATTGGCTCAACTTTTTGAACTGGAACGATTTCACTTTCTTTTCCTTTTAAACTAGGTTTTTCAATTAAATCGATTGGTTTTCCTACAAAAAGCAAAAATAGTAAAATAGACTTTAATAAAATAAAGATACCAATATTAAAGAACATTGTACCTATGGCTCCGAAAATGAATATTCGAAGCGCATCACGACCTGTAAACTTTCGTTTTTCGTGAATTTTAGTCCTTAGCTTTAGATCTATAATCAAAACACTAACAGGTATTAAAAGAAATAAAAATATTAAAGTGTAAGTATTCAAGAAAAACATTCCTTCATGGAATCTTAATAAGGAAACATCAATATTCCCAGAGAATGTTCCATAAAGCAGAAGAAACACGATTACGAACCCTGCTTTTGCTGACAAATTGTTTATTGAATTTTTTAGTTTAAGCCCAAAATTATACAATTTATGATCGCTGCTTTCATGTTTTTTAATAGAATAAATAAGGATTAATATACCCTTGATTAAAATAAATACGCCAGTACCGTAAATAAAGCAACCTAAGATACCATAGCAAATAGCATCTAGTGCTATCTCGTCATAATTATCAGATTTAATTCTTGGGGAAATAGATTTTGAGTCAAATATGATGATTAACACGCTACTAAACACAATTAAATAAGAAGCCATTACAAGATTAATGTCACCAAATCTAAATATTGAGTTGAAAACTAAAACTATTATCGAAAAAATAACCATTGGAACATAGTCAAATTTATTGAAACTTTTTATTGCTTTCTCAAGTTTAGATTTTTTCTTGTCTCTAATTGAAGAGCTGGGTTGAATAGGAATTGATTTTTCTGATGTTTTTACAGAAGCTTGTTTAAATCTTATTCCCGCTAAAGAGAAAGGCGTTCCACACATTTCGCAATAAACCTGTACTTTATTTTCTATAAGTTCAGATAACTCCTTTGGAAAACCATACCCACAAGAACGGCAAACATACAACATTTTATTCATTTAAGCCTCACACTTATATATTTAATAATTTTATTTAATTTTTTTAATTTTTGAAAAATAATTAATTTATTTTTCCAATCGTTAGTAAATGAACTTTTCCTAAAGTCGAAAAAGCGGTGTAATTAACGCAGAACTTCCGATTATCATAACAGACCAACGCTCTATATAACCACATTGCTAATGCTTAATTATAATTGAAAAATAAATAGTTAATTTATAGAAGTAAGAATTTGAATATAAAAAAATTGGAGTCCAGTTTTTAAAAAAATTCTTTCAAAATATAGAAACTTTCAGTTCTCCTAAATAATTTTGTAAAATTAATTATGAAATTAAATATATCCAATCTAATTTTTTTACGGTTTCATTAAGATTATGATCGTCATTGGTCGAGTTATATTCTATGTTAGTAAATAATTTGTATGCTTGTTCGCGAGACGTTTTAAATTGTACTACATCGTCATTTTTACCGTGATAAGCTATAACAGGTACATCCACCGGATTGTATTTTTCTAAGTCCAACACTGATGGATCTAGATATGGCGCTAATAATATCAATCTTTTAACCTTTTTAGGGTTTTGAAGCGTATACAAAGCACCCATTAGACCTCCAAAACTTGAACCTATTAATATCCATAAGAACTTTTCTCTTAAAATTGATTTTAACTGAGCCATTCTCTTTTCAAGAAGGCCGTTAATTGATTCTTTTTGGTTAAACTCAATAAAATCAGGAGTAAGAATCTCTGGAATTAATTTTTTTAAATACACTCCTTTAAAACCCTTGCCCGAACTTTCAAGACCATGTATGAAAATAATATTTTTCATTTTATTAATTTAGTAGAAATAATTTTCTCATTTATCCTGATCATTATCGAGGTCTTCAGGTGATAATGGGTTTAATTCTTTTTTTAATTTTCTAAATAGCTTTCTCTGACCGAAAAAAATTAAAAGGAAAAGGATACCAAAATAAATCGTTATTATAATTAGTGTCAAGAAATAATACGCTTTTGCAAACGACATAAAATGAAGCGCAACTCCGATAATAAATCCCGTAAGTAACCGAGATTCCGTAGTACTTTTTCTAAATAAGAGTTTCTGAGTCCCCCAATCTATCAGTCCTGGTATTGGAAAGACGATTATTATAAGTAAAGCTATTTCAGCGCTAAATCGAGCGTTAAATATCAATTCAGATAAGTGCGTAAAAAAAACAGACATAACTACTCCTATTATCATTCCTGAACATCTTGAACAAAAATATATTTTTGTCCTTCCAAATTGGAAATAAAATGTATGGTCGCTTGCTTCAACGGGATGATGTGTTAAGAGTAAATAATATAGATGTCTTTCCTCTGAAGCTAAAGTTTTGTCGTAGATAATTAAAAGAATAGGTATTGAAAAAATGGTTGAAATAAGCGTTTGTAAGAAAAATTTGAACCCAAAGTTGATAAAAATAGTTTCCAATTCTAAAGGATTGGAATATAACGAAAGTTGGAATACGATAATTAAAAACATCACAATAAACGAATTAATTACCAATAACAAGAAAGTGTAATAAACAGCCATACCTTTTTGATATTTTAACGGCTTATATTTATATAAACCAGCTATCAAACCATAAATAGCCACAACAAGACACCAATCTAAGTAAATATTGTTGTAAAACGCGAATTGGTATAGGAGTTCACCTAAAAATCCCGCTACAAACGCTTGAATTGGACCCGCTATTATCGAAAAAAATGTAAAAATTAATAACAATAACCCAAAAGTTATTGAAAACTCATTAATTCCAATAAAGGGTTTGGAAATTGAACCAAAAACTTCCGAGATATATATGTAACTCATAATAATAAAAACTGTTATGAGAATGTTCATAAATATCGATCTTAAGCTAAATTTTGGCGTCTTTTTAGCGGGTTCAACGCTCATGTTAATCGCTCTTTAATACTATTATTAATGCTAATAAATGTAAAATAAATTATATAGGCAATTTTTTATTAAAAATAAGATCTAGATCCTCAATTAATTTTTTTTTTGTAAGTTCAAAGCCCTTGCGAAGTACATTTACAATAATATTCCTTCCTGCAGGAACATCTAAAATATTATCGTCTTGTTCTACGACTGCAATGCCCTCGTCGTTATAATCTAGTTGACGCATTAGAGCTTGAAGCGCTTTTTCTTTAGTTTTAAAAGTAGCTATTGATAATTCGTTGTAATCTTTTACTTCTTCATTAACCTGTAAAAATAATATACACTCCTCTAATTGCGAAATAAATAATTTTTTTGTAATATCTTTTAGTTTTTTATAGTGTTTATGATTTTTTTTACACTGCCTATCTGTTTGGTCATTTTTTAAGTAGCTTGGAAATTTTCTATTAATAACATCATCAAATTTTTCTTTGGAAATGTCTCCATTTTCTACAAGTAATTTAGCAGAATCTAGCGTGATATTTATCTGTTTCAATGTGCCTACGCGGGCTTCATTATCGCTCCAATACTTATAAAAAGATTTTACGATAGGTTTTATAACAAAATTCAATAATCCCACATTTAATTCTGAATCAATTAACTCTCTTCCAATATTAAGAGATATATCAGTTTGTGCTATCATTCTTTGTTCTACAATATTATAATTCCTTTGGACATAACTCATGATTAAATCTCCAACGTTGTCAATAGTTTATAATTTTCTTATTAACCTTAACCTAATTATATTTTTAATATTTTTTTAATAAAAAATTTAAAATATATCATAAAATAATACTTTAATTATCTTTAGATGTAAGTATCGCCTATAGCTTCAATAAATTCATCCTTTGTTACTTCAAACCCTTTTCTTAGCGCTTTAATAATGATTTTCTTACCAGTTGGTAACGAAAGAATAGATGGATCCTCTTCAATAATTTTAATTCCATTTTCAGTAAGTTCTAATTGCTTCATTAAATTACTAGTTGCTATTTCTTTTGTTTTAAATGCAGCTCTACAAAGGTCTCCATAATCTTTTACATCCTCTTTAACTTCTAAAAAAGTTTTAACTTCTTTTAGATAATTGATGAATGTGTCTTTTGAATTGATTTTTAACTTCTCATAGTTTTTATGATGTTTGCTACATTGATAAGTAACTTGATCATATTTTAAAAAATTAGGAAAATTTTCTTCAATAATGTTATTAAAACCTGCTTCAGAATTGCCGTTTAGTAACAATTTCTTTCCGGCCTCTAGGGAGATATTTATTTGTTTTAATGTACCTTTTCTCGCATCGTGTTGTGCCCAATAATCATAAAACGCTTTTACGATAGGTCGTACTATAAAATTCAAGATTCCCGTATCTAATTCACTATCAATTAGCTTTCTTCCTAAGGCGAGCGAATTTTCCATTTGAAAAATCATTCGCTCTTTCACAATGCTATAATTCCGTTCTAAATAATCCAAGAAATATCCCCACGTAAAAAAAAAATCACATAATTGTTCAATTGAAACTATATTAAATATAAAAAAAGTTCAAAATTTTTTAACTTTTTTATAATTTTAATAGTCTTAAAAGTATTAACTCGATATTGACTCGAAAAAAGTAAGAATAATAATAAGTAAAAACCTTTATAATTATATTAATTTTTAATTATAAAATAACATCTTTAGATTAATCCCATGCGTTACATCTTTAAAACTCTCTTATTGGGTTTAGATGGAGAAGCTATTTCTTTTTACGCTCTTAGAGCATTCGGAGAAGAGGGTGAAAATAAAGGAGCGTATTTGGAGTTATATAAGGAAGTAAAAGCATTCGAGGACATTTGCGATTTAGAAGTAGACGCAATAACCGATGTTATTAACGCAGATTTTGATGAAATCATTCCTACTGCGGACGGAATCATTTTTTTCGTAAACCCTACTCAAAAAGAAGAGGCTGAATTTTTCGATATTATATTACCTATTATTAAATCTGTTAAAAGGAATATCCCCATTATTTTAATGTACTACGATCAACAAGGAATTTTCCCTATATCTATAAATGAATTGTTAGAAAATCTTTGGTTCAAATATCTCGATGTAGAAGCATTTGTTAATCTTCCCCCAAAAGAATTCCACCAAGTTTTGCAGTGTTTGTGCGTAGCAATGATAACGGGAATGTCTCCTCTTAACATTGAAAACGCGTGGATGAGGTTTCCCATTTATATCCAGCTAGCAAATATTTTTTTTAAAAAAGCAGAAAAAGAGCTCAAACCTGAATTTTATTTTTTTGCTGCCCAAGCCATTAAAAAAGCTGCGATAATTGCTGATATATTAGATAAAGAGGAATTTTACATAATGTGCGAGCAAGCAGCTTTTCTCTATTCAAAAGTTAAGTTATATTTAGATGCTTCACAAATTTTACAAAATGTAGATAAAAGAAAATCGGAAAACTTCAAGAAGTTATATGCTGATAGTATGGTTTTAGAAGGTAATAAATTATTTAATAAAAGACAATACGATCTTGCGGCAAGGCAGTACTTGGCAGCGGCTCAATGGTCGTCAATAGAACTCAAAGATAAGGATTTGCGGGATGAATCTTTTCTTTTAGCAATTAACTCTTGGATTTCTGCTTGTAAAGTTGAAAATGCGTTCAAAATTATTAATAGTCTCCCCCACGAAAAAACACTTCTTATCCTAAGTGAAATTCCTCAAAAAATTATTGCAATGGCAGATTATTTAATTAAAGAAAAGAAATATTTAGCTGTCCGCGAGCAATTGTATAGGGCAGTCTCCGAATACCAACAAGAAGGTTTATTTGATGAATTAGAAAAATTCACTTCTAAGTTAACTGAAGTCTTAAAAACATTATTAAAACAACAGGTTAAGGAAGAAAAGAGGTTTTTTGCAAAGCAATCTTATGATGAGATCGAAAATCTTTGGGAAACTTATAACGTTAAAAAATCAAATGTAGACTCTCAGTTAGAAAATTTAATTAAATTATTCTTAGACAATCTTGATTTTGGCAACGCTACAATTTTAATTAATAAATTAAATTCCTTGTCAGTAAAGAAAAAATTAACGAAATTAAGCTCTAAAGTTGAAGATGAAAATAAGGAATTAATAAAGAAGGAAATAGAAGAAAATATTGAGAAAGGTGTGGAAATTCTAAACGGTTTCATAGAAAAGGAGTTAGAAATTTTTACAGAAATTAACACCCTAATAATTCAAGAAGCTAATTTATTAATTGAAAACAACGATTATCCAAAAGCCGCTAATCTGGTGAAAACTCAAGCAGATTTTTTCAAACGAATTGCTAGGGAAGATATTCAAAATCAAATGTTAAAAAAAAACTTAGATATCCTCTTAATCGGTAAAATTTTCGATCAATTTTTTAAAGTGTATTACGAATTATCAAAGAGAACAAAAAAGGAGTATTTAAAGAATAAACTTGTTATTATCATAAAAAAATTAAATGAAATTGTAGAGGAACGAGATTACGAAGAAAATGAAGAAATATTTGAACTTTTTATCTCAATTTTTAGAGAACAAATGTTATACGAGCAATCTAAGGAAATTAGTCAAATCTTTATAGATTCAATCAAAACCGAAGGACTAAAAATTGCCGAAAGTGGCGAAGATAAACTTGTCATCGAAGCTTCACTGAAATTAATTAAAAAAGCTACAGATATTTCGTTAGCATATATGGAAAAACCTGAATTGAGCTTCAATAATATTTATAAAAGGATTACAGAAATATATATAACCTTAGATGATTTATCTTCCGCTCATGCTATTAACGATAAAATCGACGATAAATGGCTTAAAGCTGAACTTAATAAGAAAATCGAAAATCTCGAGGCTAAAAAAAGCGCCATCGTTGTTAAGAAAGCCGAAGAAACTTTTGAAGGGGAGGTTTTAAAAGAAAAACTCTCGATAATTCAGAACAAAGCAAGAGAGGCGCTCCATGACAAGGAAAGGGAATTCAAACAGAGAAAAGCCTTAAAAAGGGCCTATTTTATTGACGCGTTAGCGTATTTGAGTACGCAAGATTTAGATAATGCCATAGAGAAATATAAAGAAAGCATAAAGCGTTTAATTAAAATAAAAAAATATAATTTAGCAGGCGTTTCTTTAGCAGTACTTTTTTTATTGCTTAATAAACTAAATAAGATTGAAGATATTAACAACATTTTAATACGCGCAAAAACTAGTTTATCGAGTTTAGAAAAATCATTTACTGAAACTTTTCCAGTATCTTTGGTTGAATACCTTATAGAAATCGAGAAATTAAACGATCCTGTTGTGTTGAACGAATCAATACAGTTTATGGAAAATTTACCATTATTTGAAGAAGAAACCCTCCTAATTTCTGAAATCTTAGGCAAGTCACATAAAATAATTAGTGAACTTGAAGATTTGAAAAAGCAAATTATTGAAGTCGAGAAATTAAAAGTTAAAATTAACGAAATCGCTAAAAGTATACAAAAAGAAAGGAAAGATGTTGCAAGAAGAAAATTAATGAGAGATCAATATTGGAAATTAGCCTTAGAGGATCTTTCTAACAAAAAATTTCAAGTAGCCATGAACGAATATAGTGATACAATTCCTAAATTGCTGGAAAAAAAATTTTATAAGCAAGCTTCAATAAGTCTGATATTAAGCACGTTTTTAATTGTAAAAACAAAGGGCGCATCATTAGCTAAATCCTATTTAAATGATAAACTAGCGAATAATAAAGAATACGACCTTGAAGATATGCCGGAGATACAAATCACAAAAGAGCTTCTTTTAGCGTTAGATAACAATGTTTTAGAAATAGTAGATTTATGTTTAGAACTCTTAATAGATAAATTAACTCTTTTTGACCCTGAGATCTTATTACTAGAATCTCTTTTACCCGAAAAAAAAGAACTGGTAGAAACAGAAGTAAAATTAACGCGGAAAGAGGTAGGCGAACAAAAACTACTTAATATAGAAATGGATCAAATAAAGGGTAAATTGCAGCAAAAAATGGGAGACATTAGGAGAGAAAAAGAAGAATTTTTAAAGAAACGTAGCGTAATGAAAAAGAGATATTACAAAGATGTAATTATATCTCTCGAAAGTTACTCATTTAAAAAGACGGGTCTACAATATCTCGAACTAGCAAAAACAATATCAAAAAGAAAAGACCTTAGAACCAGTTCGCTATTAATTCTTTTACACGGATTGTCCCTTCTAAAAGCAAACGAGCCGATTAAGGAAATACAAACAAACATTAAAAACTTTCTTGACTCATTAGGTTTAAATAAGCAATTAGTAGAAGATACATTTCATATTACTCTCATAAAATTTTACCTGGATATGATTTCACATAATCTTGATAAATATCTTCCACATATTAGAGAAATGTTAGAATTATTACCACTATTTGAAGAAGAAAAACAGTTAATTGAAATTTAAAAACTACTAGCTATTGTACTTTTTGCAAATTTCATGAGATCTTTTACTCGCATCCTTAAAGTAACTTCGGTAACGCGGGCTAACTTGCTAATCTCTTTCTGAGTGCGATTTTCATTACAACTCCTAGATCCAATATAAATAGCCGCAGCGGCTATCCCTTTCGGGTCTTTTCCCGCAGAATTAAAACCGTTTTCGGCGGCAGTTTCAATAATTTTAACAGCTATATTTCTACATTGCATAGATAGCTTCAACTCGGAGTTAAATCTATCTACATATCTATCAGGGGTAAAATGTTGCACCTTCAGATTTAATTTTGGTAAAATTTCCATCAATATTAATCTATAGCTCTTAATCACTTTCTTTTTTGGTATTTGGGCGACTTTTGTAATTTCTTCCACAGTTCGAGGGATGCCATGCACTCTTAATGCGCAAAATATTGAAGCAGCGAGTAGAGTATCGATACTTCTCCCCATCGTTAACTTTTTCTTTACGGTTTGTGTATAAATTCTTAGCGCATCCTCAGCTACGGTATCTGAAATACCTAATCTTTTTTGTAACCTTTGTAAGTTAGGTAACGCAATCCATAAATTTCTCTCGTAGCTAGTAGTTAAGGATCTATGAATTTTAGCCAGCCTATTGAATTTAGATTTGTATTTTGGGCTTAATAAAATCCCCCGTGCGTCTCTACTACCCCTTATAATCGTTCGTGGTCCTATAGGACTATAAACTCTTTCGTTACTCTTCCTTTTTTGGATTTCTTCTTGCGTAAAAGCTCTTCGAGGTGAATCGTCAAGAATTCTGTCATACACTAAACCACAATTCAAACAGACGTAGAAACCAAGTTCCTTACTGATTTTTGGAGAGTCGCAGCAATACTCCTCTTCCTCCTTGTCAACATTTCCTTTATCGTTAGAATTTGGTTGCATATTATCCGTTTAAATTAAATACAAATAATTGGATCATTCAATTTCAGTATAGTATTTAAAATAAACTATATATTTAAATCTTAATCTAATTTATGATGTGAAAATTTAATCTATTTAACTATTATCTAATAAGTTTAAAAATTAATAATTATATTACTTCAAAGTTTAATAAATAATTACAAATTAATACAAATTGCTAGCAAAATGTCGTTCGATATCTCAAAAGTATTAAATGTCTTCTCAAAATTTCTAGACCCAAAAGTAGTCAAAATTGGCAAACTCAAAACCATTGAAGAAATAAAAAATTTACCAATATACTCTTATAAATTTCTTACAAAAAGCGAAGCTAAAGTTCTAAAGGATATTTTAGATATATCTAATATCGAAGAAGCTTCCAAATTAGACAAGGAAAATCCCTTTGAAAGTTTAAATAATATTGGTTCAACTAAAGACCCTATTAAAGCCGCCGAAATCCAAGACGAATTGAATGAAAAAATCGTAGTACTTAAAGAGAAATACCCCGAACTTGAAGATAGCTTAAAAAAAGCAATTGTTATTAGTTCTATAATTACCAGAGTCGTAGATGAAGAAGATAGTCTAGAAAAAGCAGCGCAGAAAATAATAATAATTGGGTTAGATAATGCGGGAAAGACGGCAATATTGAACAAATTTGGAGGACGGTTAGGTATTAACGATTTAGCTAACTTAAAACCAACTAAAGGTGTAGATCGTCGGTTTGTTAAAACCGAAGATTCTGAATTGGATCTTTATGTCTGGGATATGGGGGGTCAAGAACAATACAGGAGTAAGTACATACAAAATCCAGAACAATATTTTTTGAATATTGATTTATTGATCTATGTAATTGATGTGCAAGACTCTAATAGGTTCGTAGAATCTTTTGAGTATTTTGAACAAATTCTTAAAATTTTAGCCCTCATAGAAGAAGAACCTTTTATTTTAATATACATACACAAATGCGACCCGGATTTAAAATACGACCCTGAAACATTACTAAAGATCGAACTTCTAAAAGAAAACCTCAATCAGTTATTAACTCAGTACGGATTCGATTATGAAGCTTATTTAACTTCCATCTTTTCATTAATCTCTACCGAACCTAAGTTTTCTAAATACATCAAAGAAGTAATGAGATCAACAGACTCGTTAACTAACCCAACTTTAAAAAAGGTTGAAGGTCTGGGAAAAACTTTAGAAGAAACTATGAACGCGGTTATACGCTTATCAGAAAGTCTTTCCAAACAATTGTCTGAATTAGATAACAGATTACGCGTAATTGAAAGCGGAGCGTTTCAAATGGCTCAAAGCGGAATCCCAATTGGAATTGCCAACCCTAATATGGCGTCAGAAAACCCAGCAGATTCCAGATCAACCGTTTTAAATGAATTGAAACAATTATTTGAAAAAAAACGTAAATTAAACCTTTAGACCATTCGACCTTTCATTAGAATTGAATTATTGTAACTTGCTTTAGACCAACAAAGAGAAGTTCTGTTTATTTAATACTCTCAAAAATTTCTTTAATTCTTTTGTTAATAGCAACAAGAATAACTAATGTAACTATCCCAATAACTAAAATTAAATACCATATGTTTTCAAATAGCAAGGGATTGATTAGGTGATAATGAATAGTACCTTCATAAAATTGCTCAAAAAAAGTAATTATTCTCAACAAGATAGGTGCTACAAAGATTACAGCTAAAAAAAACCCAATAATCCCAATAAAAAAACCGAAAATTACATCGCTAGGGTAATGTACTCCTAATTGAATCCTGGAAAAAGAAACACTCACAGCAAATATAAAGACAATAATGGTTATCGCTATAGAGTTTAACAAATAAGCAAATAACAATCCTTGAGAAATAACATTATAAGCGTGCCAAGAAGGAAAACTCCTCGAAGTTGGTTTTTGCTCTAGAACAATTATATCTTTTAATGTTTCAAAAGGTCTTTCTCTATCAAAACTCTTTTTTAATGGAGCAATTATGATTACACCAAGTAAAAATATTGTAGAAATATTTGAAAACAAAAAGGGAGCGTACCAGATGAATAAGTAAAACACCATTAGAACGAGCCATAAAGTCTCTCTTCCCAAAAATGATACAATTTTTAAAAAATTAGTAAAAAACTTGCCTCCAATGCCGTTATATTTTAAAATAATTTTCTGATCCCAGTTATTGAGCTTGTTAAATATCTTTTTTGATTCCATAGTTATTGCGCTTTTTATTTGTTTGACCCTAAAAATTGGTACGCTTTCTTTACCTTATGGATTTGTTCTTGAAAGTACTTAACTGAATGCGAGTCTGAGCCCACAAAAAATTTCGCTCGTTCTGATTTTAATTGGCGTACAATTTCTTTAGAAGGAAAAGGTCGCTTAATTGGAAATCTTAAACCAGACAGATTATATTCGATGTGAATTTTGTTCTTTATACACAAACGGCCAAGATCTAATGTTCGGTCTTCCGAAGTGTTACAATCTTCCAAAACTTTTATGTCGTTATCGTTGATATAGCGGTAGATCGTGTCGATATGACACACATTTTTAAATATTTTAGATTTTATCATCATCTCGCTAATTTCAAAGTAGTCGTCTATAACTTGCTTCATTGGTATCTTTTCTAACAATTCTAATAATTTTTCTCTTGATGTTATCGGATAGCGATAAATCCACTCGTGGATTGTTCCACCAATAAAATCCAATTCTTTACCGTAATCGTCCATAAATTCCATTAATTCTATTTCCCGATCTCGGTAATATTCTACTTCGAGACCGCTAAGGATGAAATTATAAGTTTCTTTTAACTCGTCTATCTCTTCAAGGTAATCGTCGATTTTACTATCATAAAACGGGTTTGTTTTGTCTTGTTCTATGTAATACAGTTCATAATGTTCAAGAAAACAGATGTTAATTTCATTTGCTTCAGCAATCTTAATATAATCTTCAAATACAGGACCATCTTTCGAAATATCTGCGCTCCAATTCGTATGGATGTGATAATCAGTATGTTCAAACTTCATAAGATTGTATTTTTAATAATTAAGAAAGTTAGATAAAAATTTTGATTATTTAATCCATCGAATTCTCCTTGTCAAAATACACTTCGTAAAACAATTCTTTTTCACCCGCTTCAGGTGGATTAATTTTAGTATACCCCCCTTTTCGGATAATTTGGACTGTACTTTTATTTTGAATGTGAATACTACCATAAAATCCTTTTATCCCTTTTTCTTTCGCGATGATAATTAAATGGTGATAGAGAAAGGAGCCTATGCCTTTTCCTCTATAATCCTCTCTTACTACAAAACTATATTCTGCTAAATTCGTGACTGGATTTAAATAATAAGTAGCGTTTCCTATCATCGCATCGTTTCCGATCTCTCCCACATACGCCCCTATAGAAAATACATTATTATAATCGATATTGACCTCACTTTGCGTTTTAGAATGAGTGAATTCCTTCCTAACTTCAAAAAAGCGTAAATATCTATCTCTCTCGTTTAAGGAATAATAAAGTTCTTTTAATAAAGGCTCGTCAGTGGTTCTAACTGGTCTAACTACGATCTTTTCGTTATCTCTTGCGGTGTATATAGTTTCGTACTTAAAAGGATAAATACATATGTTTCCTTGCTCGTCGCAAGGTAGAATTTGATCCGAGTAAATGTAATTTAACTTTTTCGCGTGTTCTAACAACTGTTCTCTAAATTTAGGGTGAGCTACACAAATTAATTCAATAACTCGCTCTCTAATTGTCTTACCGTGCACATAAGCAACGCCCCATTCGGTAACTACGTAATGAACATCTGCTCGAGATAAAATAACTCCAGCTCCTTCATCTAAATGAGGTACAATGTTTGAAACGGTCTCATTTTTTCTTGTGGACGCGAGCACAACAATTGGTTTTCCACCTTTAGAAAAAGCAGCCCCCCTCATGAAATCTACAGTATCCCCAATCCCAGAATAAAAGTTATACCCTTTAGTAGAAGTATTAACTTGCCCCGTTAAATCAATTTGTAACGCTTGGTTTATAGAAACCATTTTTTTGTTCATTCCAATATATTTTGGATTACATACATAGTCACTAGGATAAAACTCAATATACGGATTATTATTTACGAAATCATATAATTTTTTAGTACCTAAAGCGAAACTTGTTATAATCTTTTCGGGGTGAAAATTCTTCTTTCTACAAGTTAGAACTACGTTTTCTATCAAAGGAATTATATTATCAGTAATATAATGGCTATGCATACCTAAAGACTTCTTATCCATTAAATATTTTAAGCAGGCGTTCGGTAAATAACCGTTACCAATATGAATTGTCGATTTATTTTCAATTAAATTTGCCACATTCTTTCCTATTTTTCCCGAAACATCAATTTTTTCTTTAAATTGGAACTCTAAGAGGGGCACATCGTTGTAAACGAAATAGTCGATGTCTTTCATGTGAATAAAGCTATTACCCAAGGTTCGGGGCATTTGAGGGTTAATTTCTGCTATTGTTAAATAAGCAGCTTGGGCTATGGGTTTTGCTACATCAATGTTAATCCCAAACGAACAAAAACCATAACGATCTGGTGGTGTTACTTGAATAAGAGCAACATCGCAATTTTTCCGCCCTGAAAGAAATAAAGAAGGAATTTCGCTCGCTAATATTGGCGTATAGTCAGCCTGTCCTTTATTTATCTCCTCTCGTAGGGTTTTACCTATGAAAAAAGCGTTATGTCTAAAAAGATCTTCCCTTTTATCTTTAAAATATTTTTCAGGACCAATCGTAAGAAAATGTATAA
>JAHQWH010000116.1 GCA_029856105.1 Promethearchaeia archaeon
CACCTCCTTAAGCAATTGATCTTCTTCGATATCGAATTTCTTAACGAAAATTTTGCGATATTCTTCAGATGTTTTTAGTAATTTTTCATGGTTTCCTTTAGCTGCGATTTCACCATTTTTTAAAACTATAATTAAATCAGCCCACCTAATTTGTGATAATCGGTGTGTTATTAAAATTGTAGTGCGATTTTTCAAAATGTTTTTAATCGCAAACTGAATTTTATCCTCTGTGTTAGAGTCAATAGCTGAAGTTGAATCGTCTAAAATAAGAATCCGAGGATCGGATAAAAAAGCTCGTGCTATGGCAATTCTTTGTCTTTCTCCTCCGCTAAGCTGAACCCCTCTTTCTCCTACCTTCGATTGATATTCTTCAGGCAACTCACTGATAAAATCATGAGCTTGTGCTTGTTGAGCTACATTAATAACTTGTTCCAGTGAACTTACTCGCCCAAAAGATATATTATCAAAAATAGTTGTAGAGAATAAGAATACATCTTGCTCAATATAAGAAATTTGATCTCGCAATGTTTGTAAAGCATAATCCCGAATTTCGCTCCCATCAATTAAAATTCGACCTTTAGAAACATCGTATAGCCGGGAGATTAATTTAGTTAGCGTAGTTTTTCCAGATCCAGTTGTACCAACTATCGCAACTGTCTGCCCAGGTTTAACTTCAAACGAGATATCTTTTAATATAGGCGTCTTACCATCAGGGTAGATAAAATCCACATTCTCAAATATTATATTGCCTTTGAAAACTTTCTTTTTACCTTCTTTATTCTCATCAATCTCAGTTTTTTTATTCATTAACTCGAGCAGTCTATCTGCACTCGATGCTGCTAATCGAAAGATAGCAAAAACAAACATAGAGATATTTGTAGGAAAACGGAGTAACCCCAAAATTCCCAAAAAAGCAATAATTTGCCCGATATCCATTAATCCAAAATTAAATAGCACAATACTATGAGCAAAGCCTGCTGTTATAACTAATGCTAAAACTAAAATCGGGAGATACTTTGCTTGTAGCTTACCTCGCTCAATAAACGCCTTTTTATAATTATTTATATGTGTAAAATACTTTTTCATCTCTTTTTCTTCTTGGACTGTAGCTTTAACTACTTCGATGCCCGATAAGGTCTCGTTTAAAGAAGAAGTCATTAAACCAAAACTTCCCCTTAAACGGGCCGTTACAGGTCCAATTTTCCGTGAATAAGAACGTAATAAGATAAGAAATGAGATAGAAAAAAATACAGGTTCAACTATTAACTGAAAAGGGAAATACATTACAATATATATAATAGGGATAAATAGAAATGTAAAAGATTCTATAATTAACGATAAAGCCGGGCTGATTAAGAAATTCAACATCCTAACATCATCTGTAACCCTTGCCATTAACTCTCCAATTTTTTGTCTGTCGTGAAACGATTGACTTTTTCCTAATAGATTTGTGAAGAACTCTCTTCGCGCGTCTCTTTCTAACCTCTGTGCTAAAATCTCTATTAACATTCGACTCACAATTCTCATTAAGGGACCGATTATCCCTAATAAAAATAAAGTTAAAATATAATTTCCTAGCAAAGCCGTCATTCCACTCAACAGTGCTGATATTGTTTCGCCTATTATAATATATGTAATTGAGGATAAATTAGCAGAAAGGATAATTATAAAAACTACAACAACCACAAACAACTTGTTTGAGCCGTGAAACACATGAGCTAAAATCCATCTAGTAGCCCCCTTTTTCCGTGATTTT
The DNA here is from genome assembly GCA_029856105.1 of Promethearchaeia archaeon. Classification (GTDB taxonomy): domain Archaea; phylum Asgardarchaeota; class Lokiarchaeia; order Sigyniarchaeales; family SOKP01; genus SOKP01. The sequence goes on from JAHQWH010000116.1 coordinate 1,757, forward strand.
ACAAACGGATCTTTACCCGAAGAAAACTCGACCACGGGCTCAGCTGTTAATTCTTTCTTATTGAGAACCATAACATGTCAGAAATTATTATTATAGAAAAGCTAAAATCGATGTTTTAACTTTAAATATCAAAATTAAGCATTCATTAATAGAATTTTTAATATAAAATATAAATTGTAAATTAAAACAAATCTACATTCCAGTTCTTTAAAGATATCTTATAATCATATATTAGTCAATTTACTATATCTTTAAAGAGGATTTTATTAAAAGGAAAAAATATATAGAATATATAAAAAATATTTATTATCTATATAAATATAATATTTATAAAACACACAGTTTAGTGGAAAAAGCCATGTCTTTCAATATTGAAACAAGAAAAGTACAAAAAACGGGTGGGTCTACTTATATCGTTAGTCTACCAAAGGAATGGATTGATAAGCACGGAATCCAAGTTAAAGATACAATTGGAATCCTTTCACAACCAGATGGTAATTTGCTTATTACTCCTTACATAAGTTCAGAAAAGCTTGTAAGAGAAAAGAAGTTCGACGTTGACGAGATTAAAAACTCTGATTTCTTGTTTCGATTATTAGTTGGGGCTTATATCATGGGGTATAACATTATAGAAGTGAAATCTAGTAAAAAGATTGAGTCACCAATAAGAGATACTGTAAGAGATTTCAGAAAAATTACAATAGGGACTGAAATAATGGAGGAAACAGATAATAATATTATAATAAAAGATTTACTCGACCCAAAAGAAATGCCATTTGAAAAAACGATCAGGAGGATGTATATCCTAGCTAATGGCATGCACGAGGACGCACTTAAAGCCTTAGAAACGGGGGATAAACGGCTAGCGGAAAAAGTAATTGAAAGTGATGATGAAATTGATCGATTAAATTGGCTAGTCGAGCGCCAGGCTCATATTGTATTACAAGATATTATATTGTGCCAAAAATTGGATATTACATTAGAAGATGCCAGTAATTATAAATTTATAAGCCGATTTCTCGAGAGAATTGCGGACCACGCAGTAAAAATCGCGAGAAATGTTTTACTTATAGATTACCAAAAAATCGATAAGGGATTATACAAAAACATTATGAATGCAAGTAAAATATCTTTGGACTTATTAAACATGAGTTTAGATGCATGGCTTCAAAACGACTTAAATTTAGCCAATGAAAATATTGAATCCATTGAAAAATTAGCAAAGGTATGTAATACGATAAAAATTAATCCAAATTCAGAGTATCTGGTTGAAATTGGGTTTATAATCGAAAGCATCAGGAGAACTGGTGAATACTCGTCAGATATTTCCGAGATTATTATTAATAATTTGATTTGAGTTATAAAATAAGAAAAAGACCTCTATTCTTCAAAATCTCTTTTTGTGCTGATCAGAGTTGTTGTCGCATCGATCCACTCTTTTAAATCTTCATCAGTTCGACAGAAGGACACTATTTTATCCAAATCTTCTAAATTATTAAATATACATTCTACAATTAAATCCCAACCGCCATAAGTAGGGGATGCGTAAGTAATCTTCCAATCTTCACCTTTTTTGGGTTGTAAATTATTTAATTTTTCTACGATCTTCCACTGCGTTCCAATTATTTTCAAGCGAATTAAGATATATCCACGATAATAAATTAGCCTTACACCCAATATTTTGTGTTTTACTTTAAATTAATACCATTAACTTACGCTAAATTTAATTAATTATTTAATCTATTTCAATCTTTTTCAAGCTTTCTATTAACGATACAATTATTTATTATTTCTTTAATATATAGGGCAGAAATTTATTCTAAATATTATATTGGCTTTAGAATTTAAAAAAACTAGCTTAATTAATGAATATTTATTAATAATCGGTTATTGCTTCATCACTTTTTAACAAAATCTTTTATATAAGTTCGTAAGAATATGATTATATTCTTTGTCAAATCTAATTAAAAAAAAATGTAGTGAAAATACATATGAGTGAAAAAACAACTATATCAAAAAAGCTATTACTCATTATATTAATATTCGCAGTGATCAATTTCGTAGTTGGAGGAATCTTTTTGCTATTAGGACTTAACTTATATTTCAACGAATTATTCTATGGTAATGCAATCACTTTCGCAATTTTTCGGGCAATATCCTATATAGGAGAAGATATTGTACAGATTCTATTACTTGCCTCTTTAATATTCGTATACGATGTAAAATTTGGAAGAAATGTAGGGTTCTCTCTTTTAGGTTCTTATTACTTTAACGGAGTTTTAAAGGACATCTTTCAAGATCCCCGTCCTTGGACTAACGATTATGAAACAGGCTTTGGTTTTCCTTCTGGGCATTCACAAAATGCCGTAGCAGTTTGGGGCTTAATGTCTTACGAGTCGTACAATAAAGAAAATAAAATTCTTCAATGGCTATTTATAATTTTCATCTATTTAATCGGAATATCGAGAATTGTAGTCGGAGTACACGATCTAGAAGATGTATGGGGTGGATTCTTTTTTGGCACAATTTTCTTGGTTTTATTCATCTACTTTGAGCCACTAATCTCTGAAAAAGCCAAGTCTCTGAACTTTTTAACTAAGGCAATTCTAGCAATAATCATTCCAATTGCCATGTTAACTATAGCTATTATTATCTTTCCTACTACTACGCTTGATTACGGTTTGTGTTGTGGTGGGCTAATGGGGATATCGCTTGGATATTTAATCGAAACCGAAAAAATTCATTACGACCCAAAGGTTCTCAATACCAAACAGAAACTTGTTAATCTTGTAATAGGGTTAGTATTAACCATGGTTTTTTATTTTGCATTAAGCGTTTATTCATCTGATTTTTTC